>CAZAHZ010000096.1:0-11425 GCA_964485055.1 uncultured Candidatus Cloacimonadota bacterium | reverse complement strand
AGAAATAAATTACGTGGCACAAATAGACAGCACATGCGCAGGAGATTTTCGTTTGGTGGATTATGAGGATTCATTTTCTTTTGATGCTAATTTAAGTGAACTGGAATTTGAATATATACGTGGTGTGATTGAACCTCAGGAGCAGGAGATGATCACAGAGGAAATAACGCTTGAAGTAGATTATCCGGAGATAGAAGAGGGTGGTCAGTTTCTATTCGTAGGCGAAAGCGAGATCAGAATAGATATTCGAACCGGCAATTCTCGGATACCGGGGAATTTAACAATAGAGGCGAAAGCCTTTGATCAGAATGGTGAAATGGTCGAATTGATTGATACAGAGAGTGGCAACGTGCCTGAGCTTGAAATTCCCTCTGAAACTGAATTCAGTCTGGTGTTCAACAGTGATGAGTATAATATCAATGATCTGCTTTCCATATTACCGGTACGGTTAGAATTCAATGTGGGAGTTATAGTTGGAGATGGAGAGTCAGAAGTAATATTTTGCCATGGTGATACCTTATCTTCAACGATAATACTGGAAGCGACCTTATCACTGGCATCGGAAGCATGGGTGATACCTACACGAAATGGCGAGGTATTGATCCAGGAAGAAGAGATTGAATTTAAGCAGGATGAATATGACGCTTTTCAGAGTGCAAGTTTGACATTGACCTATATCAATACAAGCGGAATGACAGTATCGGGAGACATTATAATTTCGGATAATGAAGCTAATGTGGAAAGTGAATTACGCCATTATGATAATCCTGACACAACAAAGGTAGATATAATATCAATTCCTGAGATGCAGGCAACGCTCCGGGGAGAGACAGAGGAGCTGGTAATTGAGATAGGTCAGGAAGACCTGAGCTATTTTTTGAATGAATTTTCATATATAGGGTCGAGATTGAAGCTGGTAAGTTCGGGAGATCAGGCAATAAGCGGTGTAGTGGAGATGGTAGTCAAGGCAGAGGTGGTTATCAAAATATCAGAAGACCTGTTTAACGGTGGGGAGGAGTAAAATGAAACGCCTAATATTTCTCATAATATTTGTGATACTGGCAGTAAGTTTACAGGGTTTCTTTCGTGATTTTTCCAATAATCCGGCAGACCTTGGTAATCGTGAAAGCGGTGATGTAATTTTACCTCTCTTCTATTTTAATGGAGGAATGACAAATAATAATTTATCCATGAATGATCTTGGTATGTTTGAAACGGGGCATGAGCTGACAGATGCTGAGAAGGACCTGTTAACGTCATCGGATTTGAGTTTTACAGGATTTGGTTCTATTAATTTACTAAGTTTTGGCTTCAAGAATTGGGAATTTACGATGAAATCCCATGTAACAGGCTATTTAGGCAATTTTGACAAAGAATTCATGCAATTGACTTTCTATGGTAATGATGAGGGGTATTATGAGACGAGTGCGATGTCAGATAGTTATGCCTATCAGTTTATGAAAGGCAGCTTTGACTGGGCATATCCTCATAATTTAAATCTTTCAGTTATTCCGGTAGTGCGTATTTCTAATAAGGATTCGGGCAAATTTGTTTTAAAAATGGAAGGGATATTAAATTATATGCGTGAGATGGATATATATCTGGGAGGCAGATTGAACTGGTATTATTCCTGGGGTTATGGTGAAGTGGAAGACAGCAATCAGAAATTTGTAACTGATGAGGATAGTTTATATACCTATAATCATATACATTATATATATTCCGATCCGGATGCTCTTACTGGAGGAGGGAATAGCAGTCTTGGATTTGGAATAGGTCTTAAAGCAGCATTACCCGCTGGCTGGTTTTATTTGAATTTAGATGATCTGGGAGCAAAACTGCAATATAGTGATTTGGTGCATTCGGAATATAATAATTTTCACTTAGATTATCTGGATTTTCTTGATGAGGATCACGAAGCAATTGATGAGTCAGATACGATAGAAGGTGAGCCTTATGGAGAAGACATTTATGTGAATCTAAAGCCGACTGTAAGTGTAGGAGCGGAATACAATCTGGGCAAGGGTTTTAGTGTGATGGCAAAATATTTTTCCTGTGACTACGTGATTGATGGGATATTTCTGGGAACAACTTACCGTCCTTTGCAATGGTTACCGATCAAGTTAACTTATGGCAATGGAGAGGTAGATACCTATAACATCAAGTTTGGCTTCGATACGGAATCATTTGAGTTATTATTAGGGATGACGAATTATAACGGGTTATTTAATGGTGCCAAAGGTTATGGTGCAAATTTTGGAATCAAATTCAAGTTTTAATTAAAGAAGAGAAATGGACAGCAATCCTGTAAACGGGATTGCTGTTTTTTTTATAAAAAAAAATCAAGGAGTGCTAATGAAACCTGATCGAGAAGTATTAAATGCCAAAGAATGGACGGAATATAATTTTTCCGAGACTGATCAAAATAAAGGAGTGCAACCACCTCCTATCTGTAAACCAATTCCCGCTGACGGGACAATCATAGAATTACCCAAACCCGAAAACTGGGGCTGGAAGATAAACACAGGATTTACGGAAGCGACACTGCAAAGGCAGAGTATCAGAAAATATACAGGAGAAAGCCTGAAGCAGGAGGAGCTATCCTACTTGTTATGGAGTACTCAAGCGATTAGAAAAGAGATCAATCAGGCAACATCGAAACGATTTGTACCCTCAGCCGGATCACGGCATGCTTTGGAGACATACCTGGCGGTGATTAATGTGGAAGAACTCCCGGCGGGTATTTACCGCTATTTACCTCAGGAGCACAAATTATTATTCATCTATACGCCAGAGTCATTTTCGGAAGCAATAACGGCTTCGGTAAAGGGTCAGTCTTTTTGCACGCAGGCAAATGTTGTATTTTACTGGAGTGCAATACCTTACAGGATGGAGTGGCGTTATTATCCGGCTGCAAGTAAACTAATTTTACTTGATGCGGGGCATGTATGTCAGAATCTATATCTGGCAAGTGAAGCGGTGAATTGTGGAACGTGTGCGATAGCTGCTTATGATCAATCAGCAGCGGACAATCTTGTGCAGGTGGATGGAAAGGAGGAACTGGTGATTTATATTGCTCCGGTAGGGAAGAAAGAAAATAAGTTGTAACTGAGAATAAAAACAGCGTTAGTAAGTGCGAGAAATAATTCAGGAGTGAGGTATGATAATTGTGAACAATTCTTAATATTGGAGGAAATATGAAAAGAAGAGAATTAATGAATGTTGTTGCAGTTATCATGCTGTTGTCATTAACAGCAGTTGTATTTGGGAACGAGAAGAACCCGTTTGTAGATGTTGTGAAATCAATCAGGGGATCAGTGGTAAATATCCAGGTGGAATATGAGACGGCAGGGTCAGCAATGGGAAATCGTCTTTTTGATGATGAATTTTTCAAATTCTTTTTTCCGCAACCTCAGCAGGGAATGCCCAGCAGAAAGGCAAAGGCGATGGGTTCTGGATTTATATGGAAGCGGGAAGGAAATACGGTCTATTTAATCACAAATAACCATGTAGTGGAGAAAGGTAACGAAGACGGATCAGTTATAACAGTATCCCTGGAGAATAAGGAAGAATATAAGGCAGAAGTGGTTGGTTTGGATAGCGATACTGATCTGGCAATAATCAAGATAGAAGTAGAAAACGATGAATGGGTAACAATAGCGCCATTGGGTGACTCTTCAGATCTGGAAGTGGGTGAGTGGGCGATAGCAATCGGAAATCCATTTGGAGAG
Organism: uncultured Candidatus Cloacimonadota bacterium; assembly: GCA_964485055.1. GTDB lineage: Bacteria > Cloacimonadota > Cloacimonadia > Cloacimonadales > TCS61 > Stygibacter. The sequence goes on along the minus strand of CAZAHZ010000096.1, from coordinate 7,694 downwards.
GAGCTAAACCGGACAGTTACTGTGGGAGTTATTTCAGCGATCGGAAGGTCAAACTTCAATTTTGGCAACTCAGGACCATTATACCAGGATTATATTCAAACTGATGCAGCAATCAACCGGGGCAACAGTGGAGGTCCGCTGGTCAATATTGATGGAGAAGTGATCGGAGTAAACGCAGCTATATCAACTCCCAATCAGGGCAATGTGGGAATAGGTTTTGCTATCCCGGTGAATATGGTGAAGATAGTGATAAGTGACCTGATGAATTACGGAGAAGTAGTCCGAGGTTATCTTGGAATATTACCACAGGAGATCACTTCAGACCTGCGTAAGAGCCTTGACCTGAAAGATATATCTGGCGTTTTGATAGCTAAGGTGGAGGATAATACCCCAGCTTCGGAAGCTGGACTGAAAAATGGTGATGTGATCATCCAATTTAATGGACAGGAAATACCCAATGTCTCAAAATTCAGAATAGTAGTGGCGGAAAGTGAAATAGGTAAAAAATTACCAGTGGAGATAATCCGTGATCAGAAGCATAAAAATCTGGACGTGACTTTGATCAAAAAGCCGGAAGATTTGAATGCCAGCAACTCAAACAGTGTCGAGGCAGATTGGTTAGGTCTCAAAGTAGAAAGCGTGGACAGCGAAACAGCTCGTAAATATAAAGTGGAAGAAAAGAGTGGAGTAGTGATCATTTCGATTGAGAAAGACAGTCCTGCAGCCAATAGCGATTTACAATCAGGTGATGTGATTTTGGAGATCAATAAAGAAGCAATAAAAGATATATCGCAATTCAGTAAAGTGCGGGATGAGATCAAGAAAAGTGGCAAAGAATTAATTCTTTTCTATATTAAATCAGCCAACGGGATTTATCATTTTGCGGCAGTAAATATAAGCCAATAAGATCAAAAACGGGGAGAGAATATTAATTTCTCTCCCCGGATTTAGTACTATAGGCTAGATCAAGGGTCTCAAGTAAATCCACCAGTAATAATCAATAACCTGAAGGAAATTCGGCAAAGAAAATTCCTGATCAATCCGGTCATTAATCTTTTCGTCAATAACTTCATCGAGAAGTCCATTCTCAATAGCCCCAGCGGGATTGAAATTAATCAAAGAGCCAACTATTCTGATAAGAGCATAAATAATACCAACAGCAACAGCAATCTCAATGAAATAAACAAATCCCCGAGCAGACAGATTTAAACCTCTCATCTGATTATCAAGGGTGGGACGTTGAGATTTACGTTTATCATAGCCCAGGAAGAAAGAGATATAAAATTCTTTCTTAAAAAGTTTGTAGGTCTTATTAGACTCGAAGATTTTTCTGGTTGGCACCATGATGCATCGTTTGAGGATATCCTGGATGGCACGTTTTTGTTCAAAATTAAGAGTAGAAGCAATATCGGGAGGAATAAGGCTAAAAAAGTACCTGTAATCGCGTTCGATAATATTTTCTGATGAGGTTATCTGGGGGCTTGGTTTTCTGGAGCCTTTTCGTTTATCTTCTCCTACATAGAGTTGCATGTAGTATTTTTTGAAAAACCAGAAGGGTAAGTTAAGATCGATAATTTTCTTAGAGGGTATTCGGATAGCTTTTGCCAGCGTTAAGCGGATATATTTTTCCTGCTCTTCAGTGAAACTATCTTTTATTCCATGCCCCATCTGATTCATGAAATAATCAACATCCTTGAATTTGTTTTTAAATGGCATATCTCTTCTCCCTTAATTATTTAAACCAAGTTTATTTATAAGATAGTCAATGCCGTGACTACCTTTTACAATATCATAATTTAATACTGATTTAGCAAAATAGGTAACAAAAATAATCACAAAGAGATAAATAAGCATCGAACCAACAAAACTGAGCCTGTGCATTAATTGGTTAGGGCTATTTCTTCTCCCTTTTCGACGGTCTAATCCCAGATAAAAAGTTAGGTAAAATTTTTGTTTCAGTTTAAAGGTAATATTAGACTCTAAAATTTTTCTGGTGGGAATTTTAATTGCCCGGATAAAAACGTCTTCGATTAATCTTTTTTCTTCATAATTAAAGCCATTCTGAATATTTTCAGGTAGATTTATGAAATAATACCTGGCGTCCCGTTCTTTGAATCCCTTCAATTTTTCTGCTTCAAAATTATCCCTATCTTTTCGCGTCTGAGTACGTTTATCAACACCAAAGTAGATTTGGATATAAAAGCGTTTTATCAGCCAGAATGGGATATTGAGGTCAAGAATTTTCGGAGAAGGAAGGCGGACAATTTTGTCAAGAACGAGTAATAATGCTCTTTCTTCTTCCTGAGCGATATTTCTGTGTATAGAGCTCCTGATCTGATCCAGATAATATTGCCGATCTTTAATAACAGGAGCATACTTCATATCAATTAACCTCTATAGATTTTCTTAATTCCTTCAGTATTAATTTCGGAGAAATCTTCTACACCGTATTCACTGGCGAAAGCAAGAAAAATTTTCCTGTCCAGCAGAATATCCAGTAAATCTTTATCAATTTCATTATTAAGTGCCATACCGGCAAGAATTTTCAGAGATTTTTCCAGATCATAAGAAGATTTATATGATCTTTTAGACATCAAAGCATCAAAGACGTCAGCGATTGCCAGAATCCTTGACTGCAGGGGAATTTCGCTATTTCTTAAACCATTAGGATAACCACTTCCGTTTAATCTTTCATGATGCGAAGAAGCAATTCTGGGCACATTCTGATATTTACTGGGGAAAGTGATATTTGAAAGAATACTATAAGTGAGCTTAGCATGTTTTTTAATTTCATCGTATTCTTTAACTGTCAGCGTTCCGCGGGGTATTAACAAATTTTCCAATTCATCTTCGTCCAGAAGATTATAAGTTCTGCCATTAGCTTCCACAGCGACAGCAGCGATGTCATTGAGTGTGATAATAACCTCATCAGAAATGGACTCTGATCCCTTATTGATCAAAGTTATGTGCTCATAATATTGCGGTAGATTAGTCAGGATTTTTTCAAGTTCCTCTTTTTTCTCGGAAGAAATTTCCCGCATTAAAAGATTATTAATAACCTGCTCGACAAGATCAAATTTAACCTTGATCGTTTTTATCCGGTCAAGATTAGAGCTTAGCTTGGTATTTTTATTAAGAAGGCTATTGGAAGTGACGATTTTCCCTATATCATGCAGCCAGCCGGAGATAGCAATTTCGTCTAGCTGGTCTTTTGAGAAGAATTTATTTGCATAGGCACCAACGTCAACGCTATTGATCTCAAGTGCCAGAATATTGGTAAGTTGAGTGACCTTTTGAACATGCTGATATGATTTGTCTGATTTCATGTCAATAGCATAAGCGATAGCCTGAGTGAATTCAAAGATCATTTTCTCCAAGTTTCGGATAAGCATTTTGTTGCTGAGTGTGATTGCCGCCTGGGAAGAAACAGAAAGCAGGATTTCGATATGTTCATCCGAGAAGGGTACAATATCACCAGCTTCATTAATGCTGTTTGAAAGTTCAATAATCCCGAGAACCTGTTCTTCATGATCAACCAGGGGTAAGGCAACCATAGATTTGGAGCGATAATGGTCTCGGTTATCCATAGCTTTGATCAATTCAATCCGAAAATAGTCCTGTTCATAGACATCATCAAAGTGAGCTTCAAAGCCGGTATGGAAAACAAAGGTTGCCAGAGAATTCATGATCACTTCACCCGAAGGTTCAAAAAGGTTAATTGAATGCCATTGCTTTGTTGCTGTTTCTGCATCCATTTCCAGATTTTGAGAAATGGTTTTCACTCTCTCATACTGCAATTTCGTCCGGTCATCAGAAGTTATATAGATTACTCCTCGATCAGCGGAGGTAACTTCTATAACTTCATCGAGAATGATTTTAAAGACCTTTTTAATGTCATTTTCCAGTGATAATGATTTTCCGATTTTGATAAGCTTTTTAGTAAGGTCCAAATTTTTCTTCCTTATTTTTTCAGTGATTTTATTAAGCAAATCAGACTCCTATCTGGCAATAGCAACGCAATTTTTTCCACTTTCTTTTCCTTTGTATAATGCGTTATCTGCCCGTTTTAAAGTAGCATCAAGATTATCTCCATCTCTGAATTGAGCCATACCGGTAGTAATTGTTACAGAAACAGTGATATTATTAAAGATAAATTTATGATTCTCGATATTAGCTCGAATTCTTTCAGTTATAATCTCACCACCACCTAAATCAGTATCAGGGAACACAAGGATAAATTCTTCTCCACCCCAGCGTCCCAGAATATCCTGAGCTCTGATAGTATCGCTCATCAATTCAGCTATTTTCGTTAAAACAAAATCGCCCATATCATGACCATAAGTATCATTGAAATTTTTAAAATTGTCTATATCCGCAATTGCCAGAGAAAAGGGGTGTTGATACCTTTCAAAACGTGTGAATTCATAGTTAAGCCGGATCTCTACATCACGGCGGTTCGAAATCTGAGTTAAAGGATCAATGCGGGAAAGTTTTTCCATTTCCAGATAGGCTCGGTTTAATTCTTCGTTCTGGTCAGCAATACGTTTTCGATCATTCACAGAAGCTGTGTTATCTCTAATAACCATACCCAGGCGATAACCATTATCCATACTGATGGTGAAAAGAGAATATTGCAAATGAACAATATGCCCATCAGTGTGAGTAATCTGGCAATTATTTTGCACAGCGTTTTCTACCCCTAATCCGTTTTTAAGGGAAGAGATGAGGTACCTTTTTATTAGTGAAGAAGAAATCAGCTTTTCTCTTATTTTGATATTACCCCATGATAAAATGTCCCAGATCATTTCCCCATATACTTTTTCCATAGATATTCCCGTAATCCGTGAGAGGCTGCCATTCCATTCAATAACCTGTCCTTTTTCATTGACCAGAGCCATTCCGTCATTGGAGAGGCTGATAAAGGAGCGAAATTTCTCTTCATTATTCAAAATGAAAGTGTCCATTTGCTTTTTACGGGTAATATCGTATAACTGAAAGAGGAAAAACATTCTTGACTTATCATCAGGATCTTTGACAGGGTTGATTATCGCATTAAACCATATTTCATTCTCTTTACCATGATTAAATCTGGTTTCAATAACTCTTGTTTCTACCATAGTAGTATCACAGCGTTCAATCAGTTTGCTCAATTCATTAACTTTTTCCAGGTGCATAGCCTGTAGATTATACCGGTATATTCTATTGGCAGCAAGACTGGTAAGCTGAAGAAATTGCGAGTTGGCAAAGAAAAGATTACCTTCATTATCGGTTATAAAAACTGGATTACTGCTATCAGTGAAAGCAAAACGGAAAATCTTATCCAGTGATAAATTGATTTCAGATTCATTAATGCGAGCCTCAATAGTCTTCAGTCTTTTCAGTAAATCTACTGCATTAATGGGTTTGTTAAAATAATGATCCGCACCTGCTTCAATCACATCCTGAAGAAACTCTCCAGCACTTAAACCAGTTATCACTATAATGATAGCCTCAGGAAATCTATCTCGGATTTCCTTGATCAAGTTTATTCCTTGCAGACCATCAATCATGAGGTCAATGAAAAAAATATCGAAATCAACCTTTTTCAGGCATTTCTGGAGGGATTTTACACTTTGACAGATTTGACATTGATAACCTTCGCTGATCAATATCTCACGAATTAATTCCGTCGTGAGAGTATCGTCATCTATTACCAGGACATTACGGTATTCTATCATGATTGCAAAATTTGAATTGCTTTGTTAATCAATTCACGGCTGTCAACAGGCTTAATGAAAAAGTCTAAAATTCCAAGCCGTTGAGCAGTTTTGATATGCTGTTCATCAGAATAAGCAGTGATGATAATGAATTTCTGATCAGGCTGGATTTGCTGGATTTCTTCGATCATAGTAAGCCCATCCATTTTTCTCATTTTTATATCTGTAATAATGAGATCAGGAGAATGCTCCTGAAATCTTTCTATCCCCTGAATTCCATTTCCGGCAGTAAATACTTCAGCGAAGACAGTCTGAAATATTTCTTTCAGCATCTCTCTTATTAAGACTTCATCCTCAACTATCAGTATCTTTTTTTTCATAGGGTCAGATAATTATAGTGAACACGGCACCATCATCATTATTTCGGATGTCTATATAACCAGACATGTTTCGTTCCACAATTGTTTTACAAATATACAATCCCAGACCAGTTCCATTCTGGTTGGTTTTTGTGGTAAAATAGGGTTCAAAAATCTTCTTTTGTATATTGGGGGCTATACCGCCTGCATTGTCTTGAACTTCCAGGCAGCTTCTACTCGTCCGTCTGTTCAATCGAATATGTATTTGCCGGTTCTCTTTTCTGTTTTCCACTAAAGCATCTTTGGCATTAATCAGAAGATTCATCAGAACTTGAGAATATTCATTTTCATAACCCTCAATCTGGCAATCTTCTTCTTTCTCAAAATCAACAGTTACCTTATGATTTTGAAAGGAGCTTTCGACAAAAGAAATAGTTTTCTTAACTACTTTTTCGATGCTGAACATGGTTTTCACGCGATTGGGATTAAAGAAATTACGAAAATCATCAATCGTAGTGGACATGTGATCCAGAACACCCATTATCCGGTTTACTCTCTCATCAAGCAATTCATCAGTCAATTTGGAATTTCGGAAAGAAAATATAAGTGATTGTGTCAGCAAACCTATGGTGTTCAGAGGTTGTCTCCACTGGTGAGCAATATGACCTATCATTTCGCCCATCACAGCCTGCCTGCTTTGCAGCATCATGATATGATCTTTCATGCGAATTTCAGTCACGCTTTTTGTGATTTTTTCCTGGAGTGTTTCCTGAAATTCTCTCAATTGCCGATTAGCTACTGCCAGTTCCTTAGTTCGCTCAGTAACACGGTCTTCCAATTCTGCAAGAGCTTTTTCCAAGGCAGATTGAGCCTGCTGCTTCTGCTGACGTTCCTGATCAACCCGCTTTTCCAGAAGAATGTTCTCTGCCAGTTCATCGAGCACGCTCAGAAGAGTTTTATAAGATATGGGTTTGATCAGAAAATTATTCACGCCTAAGGCAATTGACTTAAGAAAATTTTCCTTTTCACTATAGGCAGATACAACAACAATTTTGACGTCCTTATCCTGTCTCCTGATTTCCTGGATCATATCCAATCCATTCATGACAGGCATCATAATATCAGTGATGATTATTTCTGGTTTTTCCCTATTAAAAATTTCGACCCCTTCTCGACCATTGGCTGCTTCGAATACTGTCTGGGCATTTTTTTCCAAGATTTTGCTGATTGTGCTACGCATCAGATCGTCATCTTCAACAAAGAGAATCTTGAGATCATGTTTATCCAATATAACCTCCCATTTTTACTCTCAATAAGACATTCCCTTTTATTATCAATGTATTTTTATTGTCAAAGAAAAACATTTTGCAGGTATATGCCTAACTTGCTTCGGGCTGACTTTTTTACAAAATAACGATAATATTTTACTTTATTACTCATCGCTAAAAATTTCCTGCATTTGATAACTTTGATATTCCAGAACAGTCATGTTATTAATTTTTGAGGGATGCCAGATTACCCTGATATTACTGGCATCCCCCCGTTTTTCTTAAAGATTTTGTATTATCTTGAATTAATAATTGCCCAGATAAGTTGGACTTGCACCGCTGACGGTACACCGTAAGTGGGGCGAGGGCAA
>CAZAHZ010000095.1:0-11435 GCA_964485055.1 uncultured Candidatus Cloacimonadota bacterium | reverse complement strand
ACAGGGGGATGCCAGTTTTAATGTAAATTTACTCTATCGTTATTCAGATAGAAAGGATTATTTCAGCAGGAGCATACGTCGTGTCAGACCATTTTTTGCAGTATGCAACCGGTAGAAATAGATGCCGCTGGAGGCTTCTTTATTGTTATTATCTCTGCCGTCCCAGGTTATTTTATGTTTACCGGACTGTAGTTTTTCTGAGAGTAAGATTTTTACCAGTTCACCTTTGATATTGTAGATTTTGAGAGTGCAGGTTTCCGGTTGTGGGATATAAAATTCAATTATTGTGCTGGGATTGAAAGGGTTGGGATAATTAGTTAAAGTAATATGGGAAGCAGGAATATTATCATCATCACCATCAACTATGTATGGGTAATAATAAGCGCCGATATCACAGATAGTACCATTAGGGTCGTAATATTGCGGATCAGGATTGCCGGCATTGATGCAGGGAGAATATTCGGTCAGATTAAAATCAAGAGCCTGGGGATCCACAAACTCAGGAGACATAAACAGGTTAAAATTTTCATCACATGGGTCATTGTTTCCGTTGGCATAATCAATCACCCCAAACCAGAGAGGAGGTTCTCCCCCATAATCTACAGCATTATTATAGAACAGGTTATATGAAACGGAAGCTATTGAATCATAAGTGTATAAGGCAATGTTATTTCCATAAAAAGCATTGTTCATGACCGGGAAATCAGCAGAATGAGAAGCTTTTATCCCATAAGTCAAATTACAGAAAGTATTGTTGTAAATATTTGCCACATTATAACTATTACCGAAATCATAAATACCATATTCACCTGTTCCGCAAAAGAGATTATGATGTATATAGGCATCGCAATTATGTAAGGTAATATGCCAGGGAATATCAAAAAACTGGTTATATGATATTTCTGGATTCCCACCCTGACCAGTGATTGCCCGGAATTCTTCATTCTTAAAAATATTTTCGGTAATAACAGGAGAATTTGTAGTATAAAGAAAAATTCCTTCATAATTATTCCTAAAATAATTATTACTTATTGTTCCGGTAGATGAATCATGAATGCTGATGCCATATTCATAATTACTGTTAATAAAATTGTAATTGATCAAAGGAGCTATGGTCTCTACTAATTCAATTCCGCAGTAATTATCCGAGATACGGCAATGGGTTATATTTAAAGAAGTGCAATGCAGATATATCCCCACGATTCCATATTCCACAATTACATGAGAGAAAACGCTGGCATCAGCTTCACTGGTAATGAATGTGATCGAATCCCAGTCTCCTTCGAAAGGACGTCTGTTTCCGGATGTAAATCTGATGCTGTCATTTTCCGTGCCTTCAGCAGTAAGGGTTCCTGTTACAGTAATGGAATGTTGACCCAGAAATCTGATAATTGTTCCCGGTTCAATGGTAAGATTTGCATTATGACCAATATTGATTTCACCGATGACACAATAACAGTATTCCGAACTCCACACCCCGGATTGTTCGCCGCTTACTTCAACTTGAGGCATCACCATAATATAATCTTCTCGGATACAGGTATCGGTTCCTGCGGGACCAGAAACCGTGAGGGAAACGCTGTAAACACCAGTTTCAGTGTATTCATGAACAGGATTTTCCAGATTACTGGTAAAACCGTCACCAAAATCCCATAATAAGTTACTAATATTGCCTGAAGATTCAGACAGGAAATTGACAGTCAGAGCTGGTTCTCCGAAATTTACGTCACTAAAGAAAGCAGCAATAGGGATTTCCCATGCCTGTGGAAAGTAATAAGCCCCTATATCAGCAATAGTGCCATCAGGATCATTATATTCAGGATCATCATTGCCTGCATTGAGGGCAGGCGAATATACACATAAATGATAATCATCAAGCTCCGGATCAGCAAATTGCGGGTCTAAAAAAAGATCACAATATGCATCACAGAGGGTATTATTATTATTATACATGCAGATGATTCCCAGACCGGATAGTACATCTCCCTCCGAATTTATGTTGTTTTCCCAGAAAAGATTATTACTAAAGGTATAAAGATCCGGCAAGTCCAGATGCATCGCAATATAATTTTCATAAAAAATATTATTAGTTATTTCAATGGTCTCATTTTCGTCATCCATATACATACCTATTTTGCAATCAGCAATTGTATTATTTACCAACTCCGGTTGATAAGTGGATTCAAAATAGACTCCAACATAACCATTTATGATCAAGTTATCGGTAAGTCTTTTATGCCCCTGATACCGACAATAGATTCCAATGTTACCCGTTCCTTTGACAACGTTATTTCTAACCTCAGCATCACAACTGCAACAATATATCCCCCAAACTTCTACATTCTCGATATAATTATCTTCTATCAGGCAGCTATCAATACCTTCACAATAAATGCCTGCGACATTTCCGTTAGTGATAACATTTCTGCAGATTACCAATTGTGCTCCGGCATTTTCAGCGTCAATAGCCTTATAGAATCCATCGAAGTTGTTATTTATGATCGTTGGCGATGCTCCGTCAATTTGTACCCCAACATGATTTCCACATCGGAACAGATTGTCGGAAATGAGAGGATTGGAATTTTCATGACACCAGATACCAACGGAAGCATACTCAAAAATACAGCGTGAAAAGATACTTCCGGAAGATTGTGATTCATACATTGATATATGATTCCACCCATCGTACATTGTATTTGAAAGATCATAAGTAAAAAGTATGGAATCGGTTTCTGTTCCTACGGCAAGAAGCGTTCCGGTTACTGAAATAACATAATGAGCCATGAACATGATTGTTGTTCCCGGTTCAATGATGAGTGTATCGCCCGTGTTAACATAAACATGTTCAATTACTTGATAGATGCTCTCACTTTCCCAAACTCCGCTCTGGTCGCCCATTACCTCGATGATTTCAGCCTGAGCAAAATACATCATCATTATAAAGATAAAAAATAAAAAGAGCAGCACCCCGCGATTCATTTTCCACCTCCTAAAAAAAATTAATCAGTTATTTTAATAAAATCATACGCCTTGTAAATAGCCGCTCCCCGGTTTTTAAGCAGCAGAAATATATACCGCTGGCAACTTTTATTTTATTTTCATCTCTGCCGTCCCAGGTTACGGTATATTTTCCGGCTTCAAGGTCTGCTGAAAGTAGTGTATTTACCAGTTCACCTTTTAGATTATATATATTGAGCGTAGTTTCACCTGCCTGGCTGATATAGAATTCTATGGAAGTAGTCGGATTAAAAGGATTGGGATATGCCTTCAAATCATTGGTGTATAGCACATCATTGTCATTCTCATTCACAGGCAGCATCACGATTTCATGATAGACGTCTGCACCGGCAATCTCAAATTCACCGGTTACTCCGATATACCAGGCATGGCTGACCATATAACTATAAGTACCATTATACAGAGCAATTCCAAAGCTGCCGTCTGCCATTGTGTAAACGTATTGCGGATCTCCGGCAGGCGTGATCGGAATGATCATGATTTCGGCATTTACTACTGGTTCGCTCTGTTCATTACGGACAAAGCCATAAAATTGTCCATCGGGTTCTCCTCCTATTTCTTCCAGGATTATTTCCCGATATACATCTCCTCCATTTATGGTTACTTCATCCGTTAATACGCTATATCCCAATGCCGTTACGGTATATTCATAAGTGCCGTCTGCCAGAGAAATAGCAAAATTTCCCAGCTCATCAGAAGCAAAAACATACGGTATTACCGAGTTCGGATTATCCATTAAAAATGCTGCATTAGCAATCGGATCACCGTCTTCATCTATCACGACACCATAAAAATCACCATCCGGCAGCAGATACATAAAATCTATATCTGATAAATGCCCGTTCACTGTTACTTCCTGAAAATCCGGGGGGATAAATCCGCCTTCAAGGTCAAGGTAACTGTAAACTCCCGTTATACACGTTACATTGGGAATATCTTCCGGTATGAATATCTGATAATCTCCCAGAAATCCTGTAAGATCACTTAATATGTAATGATCGGAAGCTATAAATGCCAGAAACGTCTCCAGATCAAAATTCTCCAGTAATTCTATTAATACTTCTATCCCTCCATTATATATTGTGTAAACCAGCCCCCCTATTACCGGCAGGTCTATCCATGTCCCTTCCTGCAACACATTCCCCGAAATGCTGAAATCCGTATCAAGCTGTACAAATTGGACTTCAACAGCATCACTTACTTCTTCATCAGTAAGCGTGATTATCAGAGTGGTGCTTTCCGGCAACTGGATAAAATTATTAAATCCTCCCGAAAAACTGCCATCAAGACCTGTTTCATCCAGCATTCCACCATCCTGGAAAAGCAGGTAATTACCCGAAAACAAAGGTATCTGCTGTCCCAGTATTTCTACCGAAAAATCAAAATCTGCTGAATTCCCCACACTTTCAAATTCAAATTCAAAATGCAGACTGTCACTTACAGACACGGTCAGTGCATCCTGCCCGTTGATCGTGAAATCATGCACTGCTGATAGTGGTAACAGGATACATAAGCAAATAATTATTAAAAAGTTTTTCATATTTTACCTCGGTATATTCGAATTTCTCTCTAAAACTATTTTTTTTATTTTACAACTACCTGTCAAGTTATCAGCTATTTACTGGCATTCCCCCGAAATTAACAGAATTTCTGCTGTAAGTGGACTTGCACCGCCAGTGTAATCACGGGTGGGGCGAGGACACGACCACTGGTAACCAGTTTCAGCAATTTATAATCTGAGGTGAGAAAATGTGGAATTATTTACCTATCTGGTCGTTGCCCTCGCCCCACTTACGGTGTACCGTCAGCGGTGCAAGTCCAACTTATCTGGTCAATTATTAATTCAAGATAATACAAAATCTTTAAGAAAAACAGGGGGATGCCAGATCAGCTATTTAACTTCCTTCTCTACGGAAAGGATGAGTTCCAGATTGCCCCATCTAAACTGCACCTGCCAAGAAATTCCTGTCCTTAAACCCAGAAAAGTCAGGAGTTTTGAACGGTACTCCGGGCAAGACTTCTGGGCGCCCTTCCTCTCCCTCCGTTTCCACTGCGTTCTCCGTGTTCTATTTCCCAGCTTAAATTCCCGAAAAAGGAACTATAACCTTTACAAGAATCAATAAGGTATAAAAATTAACACCGATAGATGAAATTTAAAGAAAAAAAGGGAATAAAATGAGAACAGCAATAATTTATTTTTCACTTACGGGGTTCACAGCGACCCTTGCCAAAACAATGGCAAATGTCTTAAAAGCTGACTTGATTGAACTCAAACCAGTGGAAGATCTCAAAAAAAGTTCAAGTTTAATTGCCTTACTTAAAGGTGGTTCGCAGGTTATTCACAAAAAGAAACCAACTCTGCAGGAATATCAGTTCAAACCGGAAAATTATGATCTTATTATGATCGGCACCCCTGTCTGGGCTTGGTCGTTTGCACCACCATTACGCACCTTCTTTGCTGAAAATGATTTGAAAGATAAAAAAGTTGCTCTCTTTGCCTCTCACCAGGGCGGACCCGGAAAAACTTTCAAAAATATGCTTGCTGAGTTACCGGAAGCAATATTAGTGGGAGAAAGAGATTTCCTTAATAATAAAGAAAAAAAAGCAGCTTCAATTTCAGATGCCAAATTCTGGGCGGGAGCATTACTTAAAGAAAATAAGGGATAAATTTTCCGGAGCTTCAGTCGCTATTTTATTAAATTGATTTTGTTTCTTACTTCTTGTCCGTTCCAGGTCAGTTCATAGAAGTATATACCGCTGGCAGCTTCCTTGCCGGCTTCATTATTTCCGTTCCAGATCAGGGAATGCGTTCCTGCTTCCAGTACCGCATCCAGCATAGTTATCACCTTCCTGCCTTTAATGTCATAAATTGCCAGTTTCGTTTCGCCTTTTGCCGGTAACGTGAATTCAATGGTTGTTTTCGGATTAAAGGGATTGGGATAATTACGGCAGCTTATTTCCGGTTCCGGGATATTCTCTTCCACCACATCCAGACTGTCTATCGTGATGCAGTTCTCATACTTTCTGCCACCGCGTCCTCCGTTTATATACACGCCCACGCTATAGGTTCCTGTCTCCGGATATTGATGCGCAGGCTGTAATTCATAACTGTCAATCTCTTCATCGCATTCAAAATCCCAGCCGATATCATAAATTTCTTCATTACTGTTCACATAAAAAGTCACATTATTATATTCCTGCTGCCAACTGAAGTCGCACTCTGTGCCCTGCCATTCATAACAGCCCATATCAATATTTTCTCCGTAAACACGTGGATTCCCTGCCAGATCGGTTTCACTCAGTTCATAACCTTCCGGTAAACAAGTTAAAGAACCGCTGTCTATACATGGTGAACCGCTTTGCAGCATATATTCACTTAAGCCTACTCCACAATATTCCGGATTTTCATCTATATCCAGATTTCCTTCCAGCCACTCCGCCGTCCACGGCTGCCCCCAGTCCACCATATCATCAAAGCCACCTTCCACCAGAGAATGTGTTACTCCAATATAAGATTCTCCGGCAGACGCATATCCTCCAATCATTAAACTGTGGTATTGATTATCAAATACTATCGAATTATAAATATTTAGATGTGACCCGTGTAGCGCACTCAAAGCACAAGAATTTAGATTATTTGTTATATTCCCACTTATTGTAGAATTTATCAGATATATATTATTAAACTCTTCTCCACAACCTAAGGCATAACAACTTCCCGATGGATACATCTGATAAGGGCTGCGGTTATCTATACCGGTAATCAAAACATTCTCAAAGTAGTAATTCAATGGTTCTTGAATACTTGCACCATTCCAGATTCCAATTCCAAATCCACCTTCATAATGCCAGCTATCCTCCACTTCCTGGTATCTACTATCCCTAATCTCAATATTCCTGAATAAAGCAAGATAGTTTGAACTTAATTGAATTGAACTACCCATATATGTTGTATTAAGTATCTTTACATTATGAAAGTTAATCTCATTATATGCTGTTATGATAATTGGTAATCCTTGAGTATCTTGACAAATTATATCTTCTATTGATGCAATTCCAGTCCTTGATAGACCACTGAAGTGGATATTTACCGTGTGAATTTCTCCTGAATTATTAATTATTGAGAATCCTTCCAGATGACTATTCGAGTTATCTACTATCCCAAATATACCTGACTGATCTTCTCTATCCAGAATAGTACAATCAGAACCTCCCCCAACAATATACATATTCGATTTTATAGCAGTAACGGGAAGTTCGTCATTACTGCTTGTGGAATATATTCCCGGTGTAAGATGAATAATCCCAGGTTCATCTTCCGTGCCTTCACATTTTATTGTTGCATACCAGATATTTTTTAATGCAGTAGCAGG
Organism: uncultured Candidatus Cloacimonadota bacterium; assembly: GCA_964485055.1. Classification (GTDB taxonomy): domain Bacteria; phylum Cloacimonadota; class Cloacimonadia; order Cloacimonadales; family TCS61; genus Stygibacter. The sequence goes on along the minus strand of CAZAHZ010000095.1, from coordinate 4,044 downwards.
AGTTAAGCCATCATTTGCATTATCTCCATCCGGTGAAACATACACTTCCTGAGCCGTTTCGGATATATATACCTCGCTATAACTCACATTAAACATATTATATACTCCCTGATTACGGAAATATAACGAATTGGGAGGATTTGACGTACCCCTTAACATTGGAAAATAATAATCATAATCAGGATTTAAACGATTTAGAATATCTGTACCACTATTACCGTAATTACTATAAATACTATTCAAATCGATTTCATCAAAAATGATCTCATCATTACCAAAGCATAATCCCCCTCCGCCATCAACTGCAACATTATATCTAATTATATTTCCCTGTAGAAATAATGAACCAGTTGCAATATAAATCCCTCCTCCTACTCTCTCGGAGTAATTATATTCTATCTTACAATTTGAGATGATATTATTTCCACCAAAAAAAACAATCCCTGCACCATGGTGGAATCCATTCTCAATTTCTCCATTACAATAACCATTAGTTATGGTCAAACCAGTCAAAACCAGACCCAAGTAAGGATAAAAAGAGTAAATAACATTAGAATAATGGTTTCCATCCAGTATTGTTGTATTAATATATGTTGTATCCTGAGTAATGCCATAGAGACTCATAAGATGCAGATTTTTATGATCAATAATTAAATTCTCATAATATGCTCCAGGATGGATCAATAACGTATCTCCATCCGCCACTATATCTATTGCTGTCTGAATTTCGCTGAAATCCCCACTTCCATCCTGAGCAATATCCCAGACAAAAGCAGAAGACATCAAGGGTAGAATTATTAATAATAATAAAGTACACTTTTTCATCTTATCTCCATAGAATTAGATTATCCAGCACCCCAGTTCATTGTATCCAGACCATCCCAGATTTTGGGGTTCATTGTATCCAGACCATCCTGGTCTGGGTTTTTCCGTAACCAGACCACAATGATCAGGAAACAGTGGGGCTGCGAGCAGCCCCACACCTCAATTTACTTGATCAGCATCATCTTTTCCCTGATGCTTTGTCCCTGATATCTCAGTTCATAGAAATATAAACCGGAAGCAGCCTTTCTACCACTCTCATCGCATCCGTTCCAGATCACTTTATGCAAACCGGCAGTTTGATCCGCATCAAGTAGCCGTTTCACTCTCTGCCCCTTGATGTTATAGATATTTATACTCACTTTTCCCTCAGAGGGAATAGAATATTCGATAGCCGTTTCCGGATTAAATGGATCAGGATATTGTTTTGTTCTTACCAGGTTATCACTCATTACCGGCATCTCTTCACCATTCAACGCCAGACATAATCTGGTTATCACATTTTCCCGCGGATACAACGATTCATCACGGTATAAAGCAAAATCCTCATCATAAACGCGATAATCAACTTCCGGTTCAGACCTGTTACCAGTATATACTCTGAATTCCAGAGATCCAGGACTCCTGTTCAATTCTGAAGTAAAGGCTCTGATAAATACCGGATACCCTTGAAAAACACTGGCTCCGATGCATTCCTCACCTTCAAAAACTGCCACTTCCTCAATCGGTTCACTACCGATGATAGTGTCTATCAGGATTGCTTCATATTCCAGCTTCTTTTCATATTCAAAATATTCCGTTTTGGGAGGAATGTATTCTTCCATTTCTTCATAGCCCATAATGTCATAATAATCCATAACAGTTGGATGTCCCGAAACAAGCGTCACATCATACATTTTGCCATAATAGCAATTCAAGCTTTTGCCCGGGTCCATGGCAACTGTCCAGTTAGATGATGTGTTTTTCCGCCACATGGTCCAGTATTGTGCCTGTATTTGAACAGCGCTAGCAATGATATCTTCAAAAGCATCTAAAACACTTGCACTGCCATGAACAAAATAAGGAATCCAGAAACGGTTTTGCTGCGAATCAAGAGGAATTTCCCGGTCTTCCAGAACATGTACACCATCAAGATCATATTGAAGCAGTCCAAGACCTGGGATATTTTGTAATTCTAATTTATAACCTTTAGTATATTCCAGGTCAGTATCATCCAAATCATTCCAAATAACAGTTTGCAATCCTTCATCCCAATAATACAGATTTGCAAAATAACTCTCAGTTTCTTCAATCTGGTCATCTGCATAAAGACCGTCGTAATCTACCGGAAAGCATTTCCAGTTTACTCCGTTTCCTGCAAGATATGATACTTCAGGTCTATCACAGCCAAAATCTTCATAGAGATCAACACTGCCATTATTTCTTATTACAACCAGATCTCCATTATCCAACTCATTCTCTTCAGGGATTGGCTCAAACAAATCATAATCTCCATCATAATCCAATCCTATATTTTGGCTTGTTGCAACATAGGCATCAATTTCTACTGGATTTTGAGGATCATATATATATATAACCGGTCCATAAAATATGCGGTGTTCATAATCATCGAGAAGTGAATGATCAATTTCACCTTTCTTGTAGAGATACAAATTTTGACCATCGCTAAACATGAAATTTCTCCAACAGTGATAGCTGACAACGTCTCGTAGTTTATACAGGGCTTGTTCCAGTCCTCTCTTTACATCTCTGTTAGCTTCGATATTCTTTATCAGCCAGTAAAAATAAAATTCTGAGTCACAGGCATTATTGATTGTTACACCGATATTGCAATTATCAGAATTACTATGCAGATGATCAAATGCATCATTAAGCCAGTCATCATCTGCTCCTTCGGTTAACAAAGCTATCAAATTAGATGTACTTACTGTTCCATTTGCCATAAAGGTATATTTCTTACTATCTGTCCGTGAATCCCAGACAAATGGATGAAACGGAGTATCTGCTTGTCCTGACGATCCTACACGAGCATGGTTGAGCATTACCGATGATGTAGTAACGCCTGAAAATTGATTCCAATTTAAATCATCCTCATCCTCCTCTCTGTATGAAAAAATACCGTCTGGAATCGTTGTATTGTGCAGCGTTACACCTCTTCCATCAGTGTGAACGCACTCATTTAACCTGTCATTTAACATCTTGCAATAATGGATATTAATTGTTTCTTCCCACTCCATTGTTCCGCTATTTGTAGCTATTGCCGCTGCCATATCGCAGGTATAAGCGCTGACTATCGTCAGCAGGACGCATATAAGTAAAGCATACTTCTTCATTTTTCCTCCTTCTGACTGAAGTATGTCAATGTGTATTTTTTAACTGTAAACTAAATTGTCAATAACTAAGTAAAGCCGGAGCAGTAATCACATAATGACTTAACTATATATATATATATGGTTAGGTTATTATCCCCGTTATCACATCCTTCAGCATCTAATAAAAAATACAGTTCCATGACTATTTACTCCCTGTAAACTTTGTTGTCTATCATGTCCTCTTTGGTTGACTTATAATAAGCTCCTTCAATATTCAGCTTATTAATCGTATCAACCACTCTCGATTACTACATATCTATATAAATTTATTATATCTGTCATCTGATAATATTTTCCTGATCAAGTAGCATAATTTGTTCCATAAATTATATGTTCAGTAAACCGGAAATACTAAGATCGTTTCCCATAAACATAAAAAGTAATATGAATCATTACTAACAAGGATGCTCGACGATTAAAAGTATTATTACAATTAATTCCCTAATCACAAGCTTACACTTGAACGCAAATACATAATTCCGGGCAGGAGCATTACTCAAGGAAAATAAGGGATAAAATTTCCGGAGCTTCCTCATCCGGTGAAGCTAACTGAAAGATAAATCAGGTTGCTGTACTTTAAAGAATGCAGGTGACAAATAATATTCCTGCCTCTCACTTCCCATCTCTAAATTCATGTTATTAATGTATAGCTAAACGCTATATACATTCTTTCGCACTAATTTTGGCTGTCTTTTTTTAGGTTAATTGTGCTCATTACACTAAATTTATACTATAGTTCGCCTTAACTACTCTATTTTCCTCTTTTTTATATGTATATGCTCCTTAGCAGCATTCCCGTAACTATAGCGTGGAACAACAAAGCACAATCTGACATTTTATTGTTATATTG
>CAZAHZ010000094.1:0-11598 GCA_964485055.1 uncultured Candidatus Cloacimonadota bacterium | reverse complement strand
TGCCCGTGTAACCCGTATCCAGAGACCATTCAAAAGCCACCGAAAAGGTCATCACAGATGTTGCTTCACTGATATCATAGACCTCAAGCTGAATACCGCCGTAATAACTCTCTGCGGTAGGAGACCAGGGAAAACCATTATGCTCCAGATAGCCAAAATAATCATTATTTCCCTGACGATAGGTATCGTCTTTATAACCGTAATAACCATATAGGTCAAGACCCTGGCTGCCATCAGCCTCTTCCAGGTCAATTGCTTTATGCTCTTCTTCTCCATTGGGCACATTGATCTCTTCTGATGGATTAAATTTTTCCCGCATCACTATTTCATCCACATGCCAGATACAGATTCCCGATCCGTCATAATTCAAGCTATCACCTTCTCCGTAACCCGGCAGATAAAAATCCCATTCACAGCCCGCATAAGTATTTTCCATAAAATTAAAATAGGGCTGTCCGGCATAAGGATGTCCTTCTTCATAATATTGCTGGTTTTCTATGATCTCAAAACTGAAACTTGCCAGTGTATCCCCCGCAGCATTGATAAAAATACTGCCATCGGGATTTTGCCGCCTGTTTTCCAGCAGATAATATTCATCATCACTGATCATCACTTTATAGATTGTCGGGATCATTGCCTCAGCATTCATTGGATAGGTGAGTTCCGCATTTTCCAGATCACTGCTCACTGTCACACATTCTTCCCAGCCCAAATATATCCGGCACCAGGCACAGGGCAGTGGTGGAACGTATCCCGCAGCATTCCATAATCCGGTTCCCATCACGCCGTAATTGCCTATTCCCGCCGATTTCCCGTTTGATGATTGATTATCATATAAGATCGGTAAACCCAGTTGACGCCCAAATTCATGGCAAAGCACGCCCAGTACTCCAAAAACAAGATCATTCTCCTGAATATCCGGCTGTCGCTCAGTTTCCGGCACTATTATAAATTCTTTTAAGACTGTTCCGTCATATTGCAGTCCTGGAAAATCGTCATTCTCAGGATCAAGACCTGCCTGAAGTGTTTTTCTGGTTACAAAGGTTGTCCAGACATCGGCAGTATTTGCCCCGCTTATATCCGCTTCCTGTCCTGCACCTGCATGAAAGATGATAAAATTGTCATAAGCCGAATAATCTATCTCTGCATCGCCCAGATCAAGCAGTTCCACGATCATCTCGCTCACTCGTTCCTGGCTCAGATCATCATCCCCATAATATGCCATTTCCTGGTTCAGCGTGAATACTTCCGGATATATTGTATAATTGGACTCAGTTAATTCATATTCGCCCTGTGAAGCATCATTCCAGTATGCTGCAAGATGAAACATGAACCGCTCAAAATAAGCTGCATCATGCGGTAAAGTATCAGGCTTCCCCGGAGGATACGCCGGATCAAGATCAAAGCTCACGTCACTGAATTGACAACGCAGCACCAATATACTGCCCGGAAGATTTTGATCCCGCTCTATTCCGTTTCCACCGTATTTCTCCGATACTCCCGCAAATGACATATCCGTCTGCCACCAGCTTTGAGGTGCTGGCGGTGCTGACCGCAATATTCCCATAAAGGTTATAATCACCAGCAACACAAGTATTCTTTTTCTCATCTAAACTCACCTGTATTTTCTATTTTTTCTCTTATTACCATTTCTGTTCTTTGATTATACATGTCCACAGTTTTCACTTTAACTGGCTGATTTTGCGGTTTATCTCGCCAGCTCCGCTTCTTAACCGCAAGATATATACTCCGCTTGTGGTTGATGCTCCTTGTTCATTTCTGCCGTCCCACTCCATTTCATGCCAGCCCTCTTCACTGTAATCATTCAAGATATTTCGCACCCTTTCTCCCTTGATATTATAAACAATTAACTCCATATTACCACTTTCAGGTAAATAATAACGGATCATCGTCCTCGGATTAAAGGGATTGGGATAATTACTCAACTGAACAGCGTTCGATGGAACAATGTCACTATCTTCCCCGCTATTGTTACCCACCTGGATTAATTCGCTGAACATAGTTACTGTAGCTCCATCATTATTCTGCGTCGAGCAGATTATCCTGCCGTCCTCTCCTTCCACTGTCTCCAATGGGATAGATGCCAATATTTCAGCCCGTCCACCTGTTACGGAGGCAATATCACTGAATACAAGATTTCCCGGACGATACCGGTTATATTCATAAGTGAGATCATTCATCGTGTTACTGTATTCAATATAAGCACTTGCTTCCTGAATCCCAAATAAAACTTCTTCATAACCAGTTCCACAGTTCCAGCCCAGCAGCACATCCTCTCCCGGCATCAGTAATTCTATCTCCGGATCGGGATTCAGCTCTCCGGCTTCCCCATTAATGATCATTCCCAGAGGATCACCCAGTAAATTATATTTTATTGTATTCAATATGGATGCTTCGCTAAGATACTGGCTGGTCTTAAATGCTTCTCCCCAGTTCATATTTTCATCATACAAAAGAGGCAATAAAAATTCACCTAACAATAAATTACTGGTTGGACTCATATCTGCACCCGGAAATAATCCACCAATTATTCCACCTGACTCATTGAACATCAACTGCTCCGCCAGACAGGCTGACTGATTTCCAAAATCTCCTGTGTTACAGCCTGACATGAACATGAAACCTCTTCTGTCATAATTGGTTAATTCGCTGATATTTTCCTCGCTGAAATAATATTCATCCCCCAACATTGTCCAACTGCTATGTCCTATATAAGTCCATAGATTTACTCCGGCATTTAAATTTTCGATTATATCTGCTGTTGCCTCGGGTTTATGTCCCGCGTCATCCACTTCATAATCTATGCCATATACCTGCTGATATAAGTATGGGTTCTCAATAGATCCCATCAGATCATCACTCACTCGTGAATGATTCAGCCCACTTGATGGAGATGACCCTTCTATCTGACCCGACTTGATCTCATCGTCCGCTGTGAATAATAGACTTCTCTGCCATAACCCGCTTTCCGTATTATCCATGTATGATATGTAATTATCCAGATAATTTTCCAGTTCTGCCAGGTTACTTGCCGGGATTCTGCCTATAGATACATCTTCCCTGTTGTCTCCATCAAAATCTGTAAATTTACTGTCTGAAAAAAAACTATAGAATTCAAAAACAGGGATCCTGTTCCGATCCGATCCGCTATACCAGTCTGTTGTTCCGCATCCCAGCAGCAACACGCTGCTGCCTTCCATATCTACTTCCGGATTGCTGAAATATTCTTCGAGATAATTATATAATGCCTCTGAAGGATCGCCTGAACCGGAAATTATTTCTTCTATTTCATAAATTTCCCGCTCAATATCATAGCCGCTGTAAAAATAATCCCTTAGCTCTTCGGCAGCTTCCTCAAATTCTATCGGCGTGATTATCAAATGATGTACTTCCGATATTAACATATTCACAGTTAAGAATGACAGGAAAAGGGCTACAAAATAATACTTTTTCATTTTTACCTCCATTTCGATAAAATCACTTAATTTTATCAAATATCCTATGTATCTCTCCTGTAAAAAAGTTGTTGATTTATCATACCCAGTAAGGCTGATTTAATATAATGCAAGCCGGAACTCTGTCCTGGAATTACTTCCATTATGCCCCCGTTATTAACTTATTTTCTACTCTCTTAAATCCACAAAATTAATAACTAATTAAGGCTATACAAACCTCCGGCTTTTTATTGTCTCAATAACTGCCCCACCCCCATTTCCTGTCAAGATTTTAACGTTTTCACTCTCGCTTCTCACATAATTCCCTACATACCACATATATGGCGTCATCATCCGGTTCAATTTTCTGATATTCCGGTCACTCCTGAAAATATATTCGTCTTTGCCACCAGAAACCGCCTCTAGCAGTATTCTTCACTGCGTTTACTGCGTTCACCTCGTTCACAAAAAACTAAATAAAAAAATTCTCCCTGCCCTATATGCCCTATAAGACCTATCTAAGCCAAGACTTTTGGACGGTATTCCAGACAAGAATTTTGGGCGACATTATCACCTCCTGCTCGAAAAATCTCCCAAAAGTCCTGTCCTGAGTACAGTCCAGAACTCTTGTGAGATTTTTCTCAGCTTTACCGCAATCCCTTACCAGTCGCACTCCAGACGACCCAACGATAAAATGTGGTATCGTTTCGTGTGCGAGTGGTAAGGGACTGTCGAGGAGTCGGGAGAAATATTATGTGGGTTCAAGGGAGAGATATTTTGTGGGTTTAAAAAAATAGAAAACCCCGGTTAAAATAACCAGGGTTTGTAAGCAATCCGGGGCAGCTTTTAATACAAAAAGCTGTCCTTTTGAGATATTTGTAGCAATTGATCTGGAAAGATCAATTACCTATTAAAATAAAATAAATTATTCCTGGATGACTTCGACGTTGGCGCGGGGGATACTGATTTTTTTTCCGTTATCGAGTTCAGCTTCGAGGATACGGACGAGAGTTTCGGATTCCACTTTAGTGAGTTCTTCGGGCAGGGCAGTGATTTTACCGATTTCGCCGAAATTAGGCTGGCGGATGATGCGGATGCGTGAGCCGATTTCCAGAGTAGAGGATTTTGGAGGTTCCACAACGAGGTCTTTTTCGGAGAATTCGAGAGGAATAATGATCTCAGGTCTCATGACGCCGGCACGGATTTGGGTGATACCATGGCAGGAAGCTTCTTTACCGTCGAATTTTTTCAGCAGATTGAAAGTATTTTCAGCCATTTTGATATTACCAAATCCTTCCGTGCAGATGATAGATATGCCAATATCTTCATGCCCGGTGATAGCGACGCCGATATCTTTTCCGAGAAGTTTCTTGAGATCATTATCATCAATACCGCCGGTGATCAGGGCACTAACTCCGAATTCCTGGGCTTTTTTGATGGTATTATAATTCACCATTGCTCCGCAGACGCAAATTTTGCCACGGCAGCTATCATCCAGATCACTTTCTTTAATGGTCTTACTGGGATCATCCACCATAACCTTGATCTCTCCGTAAGTTTCACCACCAATACCAAAAATTCCCTGTACATAAGCCGAGCGGTTTTCGATGATCACGCCTTCTTCCGGTATAACTTCCATAACAATACCGGAGATAAAAGCTTTAACCTGCACCGGAATGCGAGGTTCACGCAGCAGCATTTGTCCGGTAATTTTAGAGATATTTTCAATTTCACCGGTCAGCGGAGATTTGACAGTATTCTTGAACAAACCCAGGAAGCCTTTGGTTTGAGCAATAATATCACCCTTGGATATATTATCACCTTCTTTAACCCTGACATAATTTTTCACCTGATCAGCGGGAACGCCGATTTTATTAGAAAGATTGAAAGGCATGACCTTACCGGGGAGCAATGTCTGGGCAACGAGGTCTTGCGCTTTGACCATAACACCTTTTTTAACAAGGACTTCACCTTTAAGAGGCAGTATCCGTTCTTTGCGTAAGGTAGTATTTTCGGTAACTGTTAAACCAGCAGAATAAGCTTGAGCCATTTTAACCTCCTAATTCAAGATAGATTCGGGATAAGCCTTAAGTTCCCGTATCCATTTTTTAAGTAAGCCAACGCGTTCTTCATCATTATCAGGCAATTCAAAAGGTCTTCTACCGCGAGTATCCAGGACGATGCCTACAACACCGCCGTGCAATTCTGCGGTGATTTCCTGGTTTTTCCCTTCCCCGATATCCAGACCATGCTGTGGTTTGAGTATAGCTTTGGCAGTTTCGCCAACCCCGCAAGTTAATAATCTCAGTTCACCAAAGGGAATATCTTCCTTAAATGTAGAGCCGTCGGGAAGAGAGATTTCAGCAGAAAGGGCAATCTTGCCAGCTTTGCATTTGCCGACAGGAGCAACGCAGGTTCCCAGATAGACTATACAGTCTTTTTCAAAAACTTCAGTAGCTGCTTTTTCGCTGATTTCCGCCAGAACACCCAGATGTGGCATCATAAAAATACTATCAACAGCCAGCCGGGTGATACCTTCGGGCAGGAAAGAATCAATCATCATCATCACGCTTTGATGACGGCGGGGAGCATGCGAAAGAACTCCACCTGAGCCGACCAGCAGATCCAGAGACATCATATCAACAATAGTTTCACCGGAAGTGCTTTGAGAGAAAGCTTCATCAATACCTCGCTGACGTTGAGCACCTTTGAGTGAGACGGCAAATTCCTTGTGCTGAATAAAGGCATACCTAAGGGCTTCTTTGGCTATTGCCTGTTCCAGGACAAGTTCCTCCAGTTTTTGAGGGATCGTTGTAGGACGGATCATTTTATTTTTGATCATATTTCTGAGTTCGGATTCATCAATATGGAATGGAACCCAGCGAAGGATATTTTTGATACCGGCAGTAGCGAGGACATTGGAAATACTGTAACTCAAACCGAGATTGGCAGAGACCGTTCTATTAAAGATATAATCATTAGTGAATACAGAAAAGACATCCGTAGTAGCACCGCCGATATCCACGCCTAAAACCTCGATCTTATGGCGACGGGCAATAGCCTGCATAATATTACCAACGGCAGCAGGAGTGGGCATGATGGGGATTTGTTCCATTTTGCCATTGACGGGACCAATCGTCCATTCCATCAATTTATTATAGCCAGGAGCCTGTTTCATAACGTGCTCCATAAAGAGATCATGTATCTTATCTCTGGCAGGATTGAGATTTTCTCGTTCCATGGTAGGTCGCAGATTATCAGTAATAATTAAATCCACCTTTTTTCCCAGGGTTTCAGAAATAATATCTCTGGCATTAATATTACCGGCATAAATGACAGGAAGTTTATAGCTTGAGCCTAATCTTGGTTTAGGGTCGGCAGCACTCACCAGTTCAGCCATTTCGGCGATGTGTTTGATAGTTCCGCCATCAATTCCTCCAGCCATAAGGATCATATCCGGTCGTAATTGCCTAATCCTTTCAATTTTTTCATAGTTAGCCCGTTTATCATTGATAGCGATCAAGTCCATCACAATGGCACCCGCACCCAGAGCAGCGCGTTCAGCACTTTCGCCGGTCATTCGGGCAACAACGCCAGTCACCATCATTTGCAGTCCGCCACCGGCACTGGAAGTGGAGACATAGGCATCTGCGCCTTGATCACCTTCACGGGGTACAATCAGTGTTTCGCCGTTTGTTAAGAGTATATTGGGGTTATTATACTTAAGTCTGGCAAGTTCCTGTAATTCAATGACAGCATTGATCACACCCCTGGTGACATCATTAAGAGGTGCTTCCACTGTAGTGGGTGCTTCGCCTCGAACAGTCTGTCGGTATTCACCATCCAGATACTCAATCAGTATTGCTTTCGTGGTCGTACTACCGCAATCGGTTGCAATAATACGCCTTAACTCTTGAGCCATACAATCCTCCGTTTATTTTTTAAATAATTTATTAAAAAAAATTTTAATTTTTTGTTGATTATTTTTTCTTTTCAGAGATTTCATTTTACGTTCATCTTTCCAGATATCAGTATCCAGTTCATCAATGCGTTCCATGAGGATTTTCACATATTCATCATCTTCGAGGAGGGCAGCAAATTCCTGGTATTGGCGGGGATTAAAGAAGAGTTCCGCAAAGGGCATGATCAGGTACATAAACTGGCTACCGATGAAATTAAGTGGGCGCAGAGATTCGATTGTCATCAATGCTGCGGGAGTAAGCCTGCGTTCCACGATAAATCGGGCAGCCTTATCAATCAGGATCAGTGCCCGTTTGCGGTCAACTTCAATGATGATATCACTTGAATTTCTGTTCAATATATTTCACCTCACAGTTTTTATTTTAATCATGTAAATATTTGAGAGGGTCTTGCTATTGTCAAGACAAAGACTTGGTGAACTTTTTTGTCTCTGAGCAGACGGGCGATGCTGTTGCAGGTAGCGCCGGTAGTAAAGACGTCATCCAGGAGAAGAATTGTCTTGTTTTTCAATTTTTGGGGATTATTGATACTGAAAGCATTTTTCACATTTATCTGGCGTTCGGATCTTTTGAGCTGGGTTTGCGTGCGGGTATAACGATTACGGGTAATATAATCTTCACCATATTCAATTCCGCTGAATTTAGCGAGCCAATGGGCAATAACAGCACTCTGGTTAAAACCACGTTCGCGGAATTTCACTTTATGCAAAGGAACGGGGATGATAATATCCGGCTTCTGCCACCGCCAGTGATTTTCGAGATAAAGACAGGCATAAGCAGCAAGTACAGGAGCGATTTTGAGGAACTGGTAATATTTGAGTCCATGGATCAATCTTCGGGTGCGGTCGTCATACAGGAAAACGGAACGGGCAGCAGAGAAGAGGAAATCAGTTTTGGTGCAATGCGGACAGCCTGAAGCAAGGAGAGGATTACCGCATTTGGGGCAAATATCTTCAGAGAGAATAACCAGGTTTTCTATACAGGCAGGACATAAATAGCGGTTGATTTCCCATAATTTCTGCTTTCTGAGATTATCAAAATCGTCTCGGGGCTGGTAATTAATTCTATCGCCACAATAGAAGCAGACTTCCGGGAAAAACAGGTCAATCAGGTTTTTGAGAAACATGATCGTTATGAATGTCAGCATCCTTTTCGGTAATTTTATTCAGTTCTTTCCTCAGCTTTTTTTGATAATAAAAGCCAATTGCCAGATAGATCACGAGGATCAGAGCAGCCAGCCATTTGAGGAAAGCAGCGGGAAGCCAGGCATTGTAGATCAAAAAAGAGATGAGAATAAGTATAACGAGCGGGATACGTGCTTTCAGCTTCTCTTTGCGGATTTCGTAGATCACTTTTTTTTGTAATTCGTCCATTATTTAAACACCCTTTTATAGATATAAGCTACATTTTTTAAATAGCGGTCATAGTGGAAAATATCCATAATTTCTTTTTCGGTCAGATATTTATTTATTTCCGGGTCTGCTTTGATCACATCAATGAATTGTTCACTGGTATTCCAGCATTTCAGGGCATTTCTTTGCACCATCGAGTATGAGAGTTCGCGAGAAATACCTTTTTTAGCCAATTCCAGCAGCAATACCTGCGAGAAGATCAGTCCATGGGTCAATTCCAGGTTTCTTTTCATGTTTTCAGGATAAACAATCAGGTTCTCGATCAGGGTGATCATCTTATTAAGCATATAATTAACCAGAATAGTGGCATCCGGCAAAATAATGCGTTCCACAGAAGAATGACTGATATCGCGTTCATGCCAGAGGGCATTGTCTTCCAGAGCCGTATGTGCATAAGACCGCAGCAGGCGTGCCATTCCGGTCATTTGCTCAGTAATGACCGGATTTCTTTTATGTGGCATGGCAGACGAGCCTTTTTGTCCGGTGGTAAAATTTTCTTCTACTTCCAGAACCTCAGTACGCTGCAAATGTCTGATCTCGATGGAGATTTTTTCGATAGTAGAGCCAATGGCAGCAAAAACAAAGAGGAATTCGGCAATCCGGTCTCTTTGAATAACCTGCGTGGAGATGTTAACGGGAGTGAGATCAAGATATTCACAGGTTAGTTCTTCAATTTTGGGTGACAGGTGGGCATAATTTCCCACAGCTCCGGAAATTTGACCAACGGAAATACGGTCAATAGCGGCATCCAGACGACTGAGATTACGTTGCATCTCATCATACCAGAGGGCAAATTTCAAACCAAAAGAAGTAGGTTCGGCATGAATCCCGTGAGAGCGACCAATACAAAGAGTAGATTGAAATTCTTCTGCCCGTAATTTCAGTTCTTCAGACAGCTTCACCAGATCACGCTGGATCATGCCACCTGCCTGTTTCAATTGTAGTGAAGTTGCCGTATCCAATACGTCAGAGGAGGTCATGCCATAATGTATCCAGCGTGAAGAGGGACCCACAAATTCAGCTATACAGGTTAAAAAGGCAATCACATCATGCTTAGTGACTTTTTCGATTTCTTCAATCCGATCTACATTAAAATCTGCATTTTCCAGGATTTCATATAGGTCATTATCTGGTATAATACCTGCTTTATTCATGGCACGGCAGGCAGCTAGTTCCACGTCTATCATACATTGATATCTGTTTTGCAGTTCCCAAATCCGGCTCATTTCCGGTCTTGAATATCTATCTATCATTATCGACTCCTAGGTGTCTATATTGAAAAATTTATCTATTTCTATCGTAATAGCTAATTTTTTCTGGAAATAGATGGTGATTTCTTCCGGCAGAACGGAATATCCGCGTTTGATTTTCAGTTCTAGCGGTTTTTTTTTGAGAGTGAGGGAGACCAGTTGCAGGTTTTTATTGAATTTCAGTTGCCGGTTCTGGTTTTCATAATAGAGATCACGTTTAATTCTGCTGTAGTTATTCAATAATTCCTGCTGGTCAAAAAAACCTGATTTCATTATTTCCAGCCCGGTGATCAGTTCTTCCAATTGATCATAAAATTGCGGATCATCCAGAGATGGTATTTTAATAAAAATGCTGTCTGTGATAATAATCCGGGCAAAAGGGCTGGGAGAAATTCCAAATATTCCCGTATCGTATAATATCACTTTCAATTGCAGGGAATCTCTGGTGATCGTGATATTTTTTATCAGGTTAAAATTCTGATCAGTGATTTTTACAATACCGTCCAGGCGGAAATTCTGCCAGAGTATTAATTCTTTAGCAAAATCATCTTGAGAAATATTATTATCAATTCTGAAGATAGAACAACTGCTCAGCGCAAGAGAAATTAAAATAAGATAAATTATTCTGAAGTTTTGCATTTCCTGTCCGGATTATGCAGCAAAATGCCAATCAGACCTGCCAGTATCATAAAAGAACTTAAAATCTGACCCATTGTTGTTATATCCCAGATATAGCCAATCTGTTCATCGGGAATGCGGATAAACTCGACCAGAAAACGAAATATTCCATATCCCAGAATCCAGACCCAGAAAACAAGTCCGTTCCGGCGAGATTTCATCAGGATAAATTGAGTGATGATGAAGAGTATAATTCCTTCGGAAATCAATTCATAAATTTGAGAAGGGTGTCTGGGCTGCTTTCCCCCACCAGGAAAGATAATTCCCCAGGGCAGAGTTGTGACTTTGCCATATAATTCGCCATTGATGAAGTTTCCCAGTCTGCCGAGTCCCAAACCGATTGAAGCAACAGGTGCAGTAGCATCTGCCAGTTGGAAGAAATTATATTTATATTTTCTGCAAAAGCGCCAGCCGATATAGATGATAGCAATGGCACCGCCATGAAAACTCATCCCTCCTTCCCAGACGGCAAATATGCTGAGAGGATGGTTCAGAAAATATGACAGATTATAAAAAACCACATAACCGAGCCTGCCACCAATGATCACGCCCAGGCAGAGGTTAAAGATGAAATTTTCATAATCATCAGCTTTCAGCTTGATGCCCCGATATTTGAAATTCTTCTTCAGCAGAATATAGGCAAGAACAAAGCTGACTAAATACAAAAAACCATACCAGCGGATTTCCAGCAAGCCCAGATCAACTATAACAGGATTGATATTATGCTGCATTATTTTTATCCTACTTGCCTAATTCTTTCAGACGAAGATATATTTTTTCAGCAGCTTCTTCCGCTGTCAGTCCTTCCAGTTTCTCTACTTCC
>CAZAHZ010000093.1:0-11619 GCA_964485055.1 uncultured Candidatus Cloacimonadota bacterium | reverse complement strand
CAGTTCAATACTCTTTCCGACCTTTATCCTGGTAATGGCTACTGGGTAAAACTTACGACAGCAGTTACAGATTTTACATATCCAGCTCCTGTTGTAGGGCGAGGCTTGGAAGCAGAAGCCACTATCGAATACCTCTGGACACCGGTAATCTATACAAACAGTACCTGCGCTTATGCCAGCCTTGAAGCAGAAGGACAGATAGCAGCCTTTGTAAATGATGAATGTCGTGGCGTGAGCCAGATCAATCAAGGCTGTGTGTCACTTGTTATTAATGGAGAAACAGCCGAAACAGCAACTTTCAAGCTTTATCAGAACGGACAGGTAACTGATCTTAATACTCAGATCACCACAGCTCCTGGTGAAGATGTTTTCTTTGAATTCCCAGCCGATGATGTGCCATTATCTACTCAAATGCTGAACGCATATCCGAATCCCTTCAATCCTGAAACGACTATAGCCTATCAACTGGCAGAAGCTGGAAACGTAAACATATCAATCTATAATATCAAGGGACAGAAGGTTACGGAATTGACAAATGAGCATCAGACAGTCGGAGAGCATAATATCGTCTGGAAAGCTGATGGACAGCCAAGCGGAATCTACTTTGTCCGTATGCATTCAGCCGGAATTGATCAAACCCGGAAAGTTATTTTAATGAAATAAAATTCTCTCTCCTCTTTTTCTAAACGAACCGCTCCATCTGGAGCGGTTCTTCTTTATTCAGATCATCATATTCAAGGTTTTTTACTTTCGTTTAAACAACTCCATTACGCCTGGTGATGTTATCAATATTGGCATTAATTCTTCCACGCAGATAATGGCTTCGTTGCCATCACCGGGTCTATAGTGATCCGGGAGATAATCCGGCATGGGAATTTCGCCGGAGATAAGTTTAGGGACAATATTGTTTTGATTAATTGCTTTAATCAAAGCCGTTTGCGTTTGAATGGACTTACCTGTTGTTTTATAGAGATAAATTGCCCAGACATAATTCCAGGAAGCGCTACTGCCATCATTAAATTGTTTTCGCAGCTCCAGATATTCCTCATAGCGGTTTGTAGCCACAAGCAATGCTCCTTGTTGATAACGCATACCTTGATTATCGTTTGGATTAAGCAAAAGCATCTGATTAATAATAGCAATGGCATCATTATAACTTCTTAATTCAGTGTAGCACTCAGCCAGGCTTTGCATAACTCTCATATAGGGTCTGGTTTCGTGAGCAATCCAGAAATTACCTTTCAATTGTTCAAAATCACTTCCCAGATTTTTTTTGGCAATTATGACAATCTCTTTTAATTTCTTGATCCTATGGGCGATATTCTTTTCCCAGTATGCTTTATTCATCAAGGCTTCCACATTGCGTGGATCAAGTTCCAATGCTTCTCTAATCATTTTTCTGGCTTCGAGAGGTGGCGCATCCATCGCTTCAATATAGAGTTTCATAGACTTGTCTTCGTTTGACGGCTCAGTTGAAACTTTCTCCGGGGTATCAAACTGGTTATTAGAGATAAATTCCTGCATTTCCTCAAGGCTTTCCCAGGTTCGGCTTTTCAGAATATCAGTAAGTTCTTTTAACTGAAATTCGGTATTGCGTCTAATTGCCTGAGTAGAGACTTTTATTTTCCCCGGCACGGCATCAGCGGGAGCAGAGGGAGGAGTGATCTCAATAATGTCATTGAATATTACAGATTTACTGAGTTTCAGTTTATCTTGCATAATCCACGAAAAGTTATTTCTTTCTTCGATAAACCCGAAAGCATCATAGAAGCGATGCAAAACATGAATTTGATAATTTAATGTGTAAACCTCAACCGTGTTATTAAAAATATCATCTTCAGGAATATCTTTAGCAAGGTTTGGGAAAGCTTCAAACATCTTAGCTATATAAAAAGAAACCGGATTACCTTCATCACTATATTTATTGAGGAGAATAAGATGAAATTCAATCCCGAATAATGCAATTTCGGCACCCTGATTAAATCCCTGAAATGAATATGCTGTACCCGCAGCATAAAGACGGATAATCTCCTGCAAGAGCTGATGTTTATCTTTCAGCAGTTCATTTCCTCTTTTTGTCAGACTTAGAACATTCTTGCTTATTCTGGTGAGTTTGTTAATTTTACAGATATTGCGAAAGAGCAGTAATATAATAGAGTCAACTTCTCTTGTAGGTATAGATTCACTCAGTCCCATTGAATTAATTCTGGCTGCAAGTGGTTGCTGGTGAACAAGCTTCACGATAGCGGGTGGAATATAACCTGCTATGGTAAGTTTAATTTTTCCGGCTTCTTTGATCAACAGCAGAAAATATCTAAATACTGTTAGAATAGGAATTTTATCAAGAACATGTTCAGGAATATTATCCTTTAATCTGACAACACTCCCATCCTGAAAGGAATTATATAACATATTATGCATTTCTGAGGGGCTATAATTTTCAAATTCCTTGATCGGACGATGATTAGAAGGAAGATCAATTTCCATTTTATGCTCCTTTTCTTTTTTATCTTCAATAAATTTTCGTACACTAAACAGTCAAACAATAAATTGATAAGCATTGCGTCATAAATATGTGTGACATTTAAACGCAGTAGTTTTGAATTATAGCAAGGCGAGAAGAACTGCAATATCCTTAGATATTAAAGCGATGAACAACGCAGATAGAATTTGAAAGAAAAAGTTTAAAGTTACAGATATTCATAACGTGATGCTTAACACCAGGTGAACTTACACCAAAGCCAACCAGGAACTGGGAAAAACCAGGTGGAATGATGTCAAGGATGGATCGGTGTGGATTTCATTAAAATTCAGGTGTTAGAAAATTCTTAACCTGACATCCCATCGTTTTATATCATTCAGATATAGCTATTGTTATATTACACAGATAGTTATGTCACCAGAAGATGGGGCAGACACATGGGTCTGCCCGTACGGTAGAGGAGATATTTTTAAAATTTCGGGGGGGATGCCAGAAATCCTTAATTTGTTGACAAATTCCCTTACTAATTAATTTTTCAATCGTAAAATTACATGGAGGATGATTTGAATCAGCAAACACTTGAACATTTACTGAGTTCCTTGAACAAGAAGGATTTTTATAAATTGCTATTGCCATTACTCAAGAGCTTCTTTTCTCTCTCAAAAAAAAAAGAGAGTCTCTATGAATATAATTATACTCAAAGTTATTTTTTTCAGGATACCAGCGAACTGATAGTTGCTGTCTGCTTTGATGTTGATCTGGCGGAGGGCTGGCAGCAGAATATAATAAACACCCTAACCAGTTTTCGAATCAGCCCCAAACCCCAGAGATGTCTGTTTTTTACAAACCACAACCTTTCTCCGGCAATACTTACCGAATTCTGTAATGAACTTTTAATGATAATTCACATCCCTGTTGCAGCTTATAGCAGATATGAGATTGCGTCTATGATATTGGAAGCCGGATTGATTTCAGATATTACAGGAATTCTCATAAAAAATATACCTGAGTCTCATTACAAAACTGACTACAAACTCCTTTTTCTGCATTCCTGTTATGATCTCTCCCCTGACCAGATATTTGCCCGTAATTACATTCTCGATTTTACTCTGATGTCCCTGCTATTCTCCAGTAAATCACCTCTTGATCGCTCTTCACTTTGTTTAAAAGCACTCAGATTTCTTAATGATGAGGAGACAGAACTTCCAAAACATAACAGGCGAATTGACTCTCTGCTGACCAGGGCAAAGATCATCAAAAATGGTAATGATCTGATTCTTGCCGATGAGGAGATGATGAATTTTCATAGTGCAGAGGTTCTCTTCAAATCTGAACTGGAAGAAGTATCAGCTATAATTTCCAGATATTTTGTTCCAGACCTGAAAACATGGGACAGGAAAAAATCGTTCAAGGCAGCCTTTTTGATTACACGCTACTTCCTTCACAGTCAGTTGATATCTGCCAGGTATCTCCGTTTTTCAACTTACCTAAAAGATGTTTTCGATATAAGTTACGATCCCTGGTCCAAACTCAGAAAAATGCTTATTGAAAATGGAATACATGCTGATGCTGTAAACACTGCTCTACTTGATATTTGTTCACAATTGAAAAACCATTCCCTGATCGTTAAAATCTGCCATATTTTCACTACTATTATGCTGGAATCTGTACCCTCGGAGAAAAAGGCATTTCTTTTTCAGGCGCCGAACTGGCAGCGGGTCAACGTGTATCTCGATACATCCGTAGCAGTTCAATTTCTCTGTGCTAATCTATTTATGCCACTGATCAATCACAATTCAGCCTTTGCAGAAAGAATAGTAAACACTCTGAAGCAGGTCAACGCCTCAATTTTAATTACGCATACTTATTTACAGGAAATTACTTCCTTCCTTATTCAAGCTACAAGTTATACGGCTCTTCCAAAGCAATCATCGAAAGCAAGAAATCCTTTTGTCGAATTTTACCTGAAATACATGCATCAATCTGATAATAATGCTCTTACGTTTAAAAAATATCTGAATGTTTTTGCTAAGTCCTCTATCCGAAATGACCTCAATCGTGAGTTCCAGATGCGTGAAACCTCTAATGAGTTGAAACGCCTCTTATATACCTCAGGTATTAATATTGAAGAATATCCCGAACCATCAGATGATGAGATCACTCTTGCAAGAGAAATATTTCTATATACTCTAAGTAATACTCAGAAGAAAATAAACAAAACTGTCATTAATCGCAACGTCAGTAATATGATTTTTCTAAAAAATAACTCGCTCGACAACCATCAACCTCAGATTTTCCTCACCTGGGATAAATTGCTCCTGCAGTATGCCTACCATTTTCATTACTACAACTACGCAACCTTCTCCACTCCACAGATGCTCAGTGATATTCTCCAGATCCATGTTCAACTTGATGATAAAGAACTCATCACTCTTGTCTATAACTTATCCAGGATTATCCGAAAACCCCAGGCTTTCATGAGACGTATTAATGAGAATATCTTCTCAGAAATTAACAGTGATCAACAGAAATATATATATAAAGAGGAATTGCTACATAATCAACGTTACACATTGAAAAGGACTATAGAGGATTTACCTTATGATCCTGATGAGGATTCCGACCCGGAAGAACCTCCTGATAATCAATCTAACTAAGTGGACTTGCGTTATTCATCGTTAATAGTCTAAGCGACCGTTCAGCGTAAGCGAGTTTTTTCTTGTTCTTATCTCTGATCTTTTCTTTCAGGGGCGGTAAAATTCCAAAATTGGCATTCATCGGCTGAAAGTTCTTCACTTCTGTTTGCAGATGACGCCAGAGTTGTCCCGATATAGTTGTCTCAGGCAGACTGGCGAGGTGCTTTTCGATGATCAGAAAACTGAGTAAACCTCCGAATATAGACTCCACGTATCCTTCCAGTCCGGTGATCTGTCCGGCAAAATGCACATGCAGTAAGGTCTTTAAATTCAGATTGCCGGTCAGCAATTGCGGGGAATTTATATAGGTATTGCGGTGAATGGAGCCAAACCGCAGGAATTCTGCCTGCTCAAGTCCGGGAATCAACCGGAAAACACGCTTCTGCTCGGAATAACGTAACATTGTCTGACAACCCACCAGATTATACGATGACATATTCTGGTTTTCCGTCCGTAACTGCAGAACGGCATAAGGTCTTTCGCCCGTCGGTGTTTCCAGACCCACGGGACGCATAACGCCGAAACTGAGTGTTTCTGCCCCTCGTCTGGCAAGCTCCTCGATCGGAGTGCAATTTTCATAGAACCGGAAATCAATTTTACCAAAGAAGTCATTTTCAAATTCGTGAGCGTCATGTTTTTCCGCTTCATTCAATGCGGTCACAAAACTGTAATATTCCTCGCGGTTGAAAGGACAATTCAGATAATCAGCTTCACCTTTATCATAGCGTGTTTTGCGATAGACAATGTCATAATCCAGGCTTTCAGCAGCCACGATAGGAGCGATGGCATCAAAAAAATAAAGATGCTGCTCGGAAAGATGTGGCAATAACGCCTTCAACAGCTTATCGGAAGTGAGTGGACCTGTGGCAATCACTGTTAATGATGCTGGCAGTTCAGTAACTTCCTGATTGATAACTTTGATATTAGGATGTGACCTGATCTTATCAGTGACAATTTGAGCAAACTGATTGCGGTCAATAGCCAGAGCATTACCGGCAGGCACTGCACATTCGGATGCCAGGGGCAATAATTTGCACCCCAGCAATCTCATCTCTGCTTTTAATAAACCCGAAGCAGTAGAGATCAGATCGGATTTCAGTGAATTTGAGCAGACTAGTTCTGCAAAGTTTCCGGTCGAATGAGCGGGTGTCATCACCTCCGGTCGCATCTCAAAAAGAGTTACCTGCCACCCGGCATCGGCAAACTGCAAAGTAGCTTCCGAACCAGCCAGTCCGGCACCGATGATATTAATTTCTTTCATTTAACCGGTACAGCGTAAGGCAGAGGGTCTGTCAGACCTGCTTTCTTAAAAGCACGCAGCCGTAAAACGCAACTATCGCAAGTGCCGCAGGCAATTTCATTATCACGGTAGCAGCTCCAGGAATATTGAAAGGGAGCATTCAATTCACGTCCTTTCTTTATAATTTCCGCTTTATTGAGAGAAATAACAGGCGTCATAATTTCTATTTTTGTGGTATCTCCAGTCCCAAGGTTTATAGCTTTCTGATAAGCATCATAAAATTCCTGACGGCAGTCCGGATAGCCGGAGCTGTCTTCTTCCACTGCCCCGATATAGATATGGTTGGCAGAGATCACTTCTGCCCAGGAGACAGCAATTGCCAGAAAATGAGCATTACGGAACGGAACATAACTGCTGGGCATTTTTGCTGAATTACTGTAATCTGAAACCTGAATTGATCTATCGGTCAAGCTTGATCCACCAATCTGACTCAGATAGTCTATGGTAGTGATCAGAGTTCCGGCTGGCTGATAATGCTTCACCAGGTGCTGAAAACATTCGAGTTCCTTTTTCTCAGTTCTCTGCCCGTAATTAACATGCAGAAAATATAGCTGCTCACATTCGCGGGCTGCGATGGCTGCTGTCACCAGACTGTCCATTCCGCCAGATAAAAGTATTACTGCCTTCATATAACTCTCTTATTATTTCTCTGACATCACGATTATTATTTTGAGTTATTTAGCAAGATTTTTCTATATTTACCACTCTCGCCCCGGTCTTAGAGAAGGTCTGTGGTCGGGGTGGGGCATGATGGTTGGGAGGAAGGAGGGAAGGAGTGATGGAGGGAGGCGGGGAAATAAAGAAATTGACAAGGAGACGGGGTGGGAGTTAGATTAGCGGGTAGGGATTTATTAATAACCAATCAGGAGGCAAAATGAGAGATGAAGAGAATTTGGGAGGAGAGTCGGGAAGTGTGATGACTATGGGCGAGTGGATAATAACACTCATCATATCCTCGATTCCGCTGGTGGGAATAATAGCGTTGTTAATCTGGGCATTCAGCAGTAATACACCAAAGTGCAAGTCAAACTGGGCAAAGGCGTGGTTATTGCTACAGGTGGTTGGCTATATGCTAGTTGCCTTATTATGGGGAACTTTGATCGGTATATTGACATCGGGAATTTTTGATTGATAAAAGAGGCATAATGCCTGGTATCAAGAAACCGATAAGATTATTGTTTTTATTATTTACTTTAATATCGTGTATTCAGTTGTACAGTGACAGTGAACTGAGCCAACTGGATTGCGGTATAATAAATGGTGAATTTTATTATTATATAAATTTATTTTCTGGCTGGGGGGGAGGATTCAGTCAATCGAGTCAATTTCGGGAGAATACGGCATTATTAAGGAGTTTTGAGCGGAGTGAATATAGTCTCCGTCTAGTGCCGGAAATAAGCCTAAACCTGGGATCATTATATTCGAATTATAATGAAGCGTTGAATGATGAATTAGATGATCTGATTGCGGGAGTGAAGTCCGACACTTTGAATGTCGGATATCCGGAAGCGGGAGTGAAATTGCACCAGAGCGGTGGAGTGAAGGATATGACGATCCAGATGCCGTCAGGAGCGAGTGGCTGCTGGGGAATATCATTATGGCGTCCACTGGCGATCGGGGGTGATATAACGGGAAATTCGCTGTTAATGACCCTGCGTACAGATGCGGGAACAGGCAAAGAAGAAGAGACAAAGCTCGTGCTGGGCAATGATTTCCGACTGGGGCTGGACATAGAATTAAATCAGACACGACTGGGATATGCCTGGAGATTGAAGAATGGAATTCAGTTAGGTGGCGGGATAGATATTTTGCACTTGAGGATAGGTGGGGATGCCTATAGCCGGACAGAAGGTTTTATCCGTCAATATGGCGGGGATACGGATATAACTCACGCATTTAATGATCCGATTGACAGCCAGTATTACCGTAATACGCTGGATAATACCTGGCAGGTTGACTATGAGGAATTGTTAACGGGCTTTAATGCGGGCATGAGTTATCAGATATCGGAGCAGGCTTTAATAGATCTGGGAATTTCTCAACCTTACCGCCAGGAGCTTTCGGGAAGCAGTGAAGGTATCGTACGTAGTCTGGGAGCAGTGGATTATGATGCCTTGATCGGAGAATCGGAGGGAGAGCTTTTTGATGAGCTATTGCTGGAGCCGAGTAAAATGACTTATACTAATGAGACAGTATATAGCTGCCGAAGCCTGGTTTTCAGTTATCCAGGGATGATCAGGCTGGGGCTGGGTATAGAGAAAGGCAGAACACGACATCAATTCATCATGGCAACCTACCTGGGAGAATTGTCATTGCGATATAAGGGAGATGTTTCGGAGACAGGTCGGGAGAAAGTCGGGAATAATTTTGAGCCTTATGATCGCAGCCGGGAGGTAGATTACACTTATGGGATACGAATAAAATCAAAGCTGGAATATAACCTTCAGCACAAATTATCCAACAGACTGGGAATGTATTTAACTATTCAGTATTACACTCTGGACGAGGTGATGGATAATATTAAAGATAACGATGGAGAATTGATCGAGCCAGATACGATGATCAGCCTGGTTGCGGGAAATATGGGATTAAGTTATCAATTCAGTGATAAATTGATGGCAGAATGTCTTTTGATGGGATTTCCGGGACCCTGGCTGGAAATGAGCCTAAGTTACAGGTTTGGCATTAATAAATGAAAAAATGCCTGATCCTTATCTTGATATTATTAATCTTTGAGTTGCTGACAGGAACAGAGATATCCTTTGGACCGAGGATAGACAGGGGAATGCTGCAGAATGATGAAATAACTGAGGCATCGGGTTTGACGGTATCAGGCTGGGATAGTGGAGTGCTGTGGGCGCATAATGATTCGGGAGGAGAGACGGCAATATATGCCCTAAGCGTTTATGGAGAGCACCTGGGCAAGTATTTTCCTGAGGGGATAAATTTTCGAGATGTGGAAGATATAGCAAGCGGAGCGGGACCGGAGACGAATGAGAAATATCTCTATCTGGCAGATGTGGGAGACAACCTGGGGATTTATACTGTGAAATATATTTACCGGATCAGGGAGCCGGAGGTGAGTGGAACACAAAACCCCGAAGAAGTTATCATACCTGCGGAAGATATTGAAGTGATCAGTTTCAGTTATCCCGGGACAGATAAATATGATGCAGAAACAATATTTATAGAAAATCTGAGCAAGGATATCTACATAGTAACCAAGCGAAATCCGGAAAATCCCTATAGCGGGAATGAAGACATAGTTTACAGGCTGGAATATCCACAAAGTACAAGTTCGGTGATAGTCGTGGAAGAAGTGGCTAATCTGGGTCTGGCGAGTTATCAGGAGTATGGAATAACCGGAGGGGATCTATCGAGCAGCGGACTGGAGTTATTATTAAAGACATACGATAAAGTATATTACTGGGGCATAGAGCCGGGCGAGGAATTAGCGAGTATTTTTGATGAGTCGGCTGTGGAAGTGCATTATGAGATAGAACCACAGGGTGAGGCATTATGCTGGAGTGGAGCGGATGATGCCTATTTCAGTTGTGGTGAAGAATATGGTGGTTACCCATCGCATTTGGGATATTATGCCAGGTACAGCAGCTTTATTCAGATCAGCCAGTTACCGGCGGGATTATATAAATCAAATGAGACCATAGAGATCATCTGGAGTCCGGGCGGGTTGTATAACCAGTTATATCTGAGCACGGGTCCGGGTGGAGAAATATTAGAGAATTATGAAGCATCGGGAGTGTGGGGAGAGGATATATTGATTACCACGCCCATGCAGTTGGGATTAAGCGTGGGAGTGTATCGGGGGATATTGCATAATCCTGAGTATGATTATCTTTCGATAGAGTTTCCACTGATCGTGGAATCATCATCAGCAGTTCAGATGGTATATCCGGCAAATGGGAACACGATCTCAGATCCGCTGCCGGTATTCCAGTGGCAGGTGAATCCGGGAGTGCCGTATTATCTGATCGGCATATCAGACACACCTTTTATCATTGAACATGATGAAAATGGTGAGACCGTGGTGACAGGCATAGAAACGGTATGGCAGGCAATCACTTATGAGACGTCATTAATGTATGGGATGCCTGATCCATCGGGCTATTTTGGGGGTAATGCACCGCCTTTGATAGCGGGACAGGAATATAACTGGATAGTAGCAAATAATTATGGCAATGATCCCTTGATGACCTCAAAAGTGGCAGGGAGTCCATTTTCTTTTTATTACAGTGCAGAAGAGACGATTGAATCAGTGAACCTGATTAGTCCAGCCGAAGGAATATATATTAATGGGGGAGAGATAAATTTTATCTGGACAGAAGTGAATGAAGCGATGTATTATCAGGTGCAGGTATTTGAAATACGCCAGGAAGGAAGTAATATCGGCAATTACCTGGTTTGGGAGCAGGTGACCACAAATACGGATATAGACATGAATGCCGAGTCAATCCTGATAGCAGCAGAATACAACTGGAAAGTGTATGTCACAAGTGCCGAAGAAGTCAGTTCAGTGAGTGAATCAAGGCATTTCACTTATGATATTGCAGTGGGGACATTATCATTGCATGTCCGGGATAATTACGGGAGTGCGGTTTCCTTTGCGAGAGCCGAATTAGACCCTATCGAGGGTTCATCGGATGATTTTCCACTGGCAGTGAATGAAGGTGGAAATGAGACGAAGACCATCCCGGTAGGCGAATATATTCTGGAAATAAGTAAAGAAGGTTATGAGCCGGCAGATACGGTATTTACAATAAGCGAAGGAGCCGAGACATCTCTTTGGGTGGTACTGGAATATTCGCCGTCGTATTTTTATGGCAGAGTAACTGATATAGCGGGATATAATATCAATAATGTGACAATAACAGCCGAGAGTGATGAAGGAGAGCGGCGTGAAATAACCTCCATAAATGGCAATTACCTGGCAGCAGTGACACCGGGAGAATGGACACTGACGGCAGAAAAGAGAGCGTGGATATGCCTGGATGAAGTAACGACGGTTATAGAGCCGGGTGAGAGTTTGCAGCTTGCAGATATCCAGATGTCAGAGAGTGGAAAGGATATCCAGGGATAAGACCATAATACAGGGGGATTACCGTTGCTGAGGTGCCATGTGG
>CAZAHZ010000092.1:0-11621 GCA_964485055.1 uncultured Candidatus Cloacimonadota bacterium | reverse complement strand
GATGCCTGTCTGCCAGTAATTCAATATCTGGCGTGCCAGATCTACATTGGTGTTATTGCTCTCTGTGTGCACCTGCTTCCGAAAAAAATGTAAAAGCTTATCCTGTCGCCTCCCGATCTCATCTATGGCTGTTGTCAATTCCCGTAATTCTCCCTCGGCTCCTATTTTGTTATAATAGATCGGAAATAATTTTGCTAACTGCTTGACCTGCTTGAATATTGGCTGAATACCGCTCTTTAGAAACAGCGATATATCTTTCTGAAATAAATCCGTATCCGATACAAATATCCCGCCTATCCGCAAATTAATTATCAATGCACTTAATAATTTCTTCGTCTCTATCGGATCTAATTCTATTAATCGTAACCAGGTGCGGATATTCTTGATATGATTGCTGTCTTTTATTACCTGCCATTCGCTGTCTATCACCACATTGTGCGGCGACACAAAACCCGTCCTGATCACGTAATTTATAAATATCCTCGTTAATTCACTATTCTTCATCCCCAGGATTGTCTTGCCCAGCGATAATGTGCTTTCCAACACCGTTTCCCGATAGTTTTCCTTGAGATCGTCGAATAATTCAAATATAGCTATCGTAAATTTCCGCATCTCCGGCGCTTTGATCTCTTCTCCTACTTTACGCATTATCCGGTTCAAATCCATCAAAAGACTTTTACTCATCTGGTACATGTCTTTCAGATTAAATAAATATAGAATATAGTAAATCTTTTCCTGACTGGTAACAAACTGATTGATCAAACTCCGGTAATTGTGGGCTATCTCTCCATAGAAAGCAAGTTTGCTGATATCTGACCAGTTTTTTACTTCTTCCAGACTCTCCTGCTGCGATCTGATGAATTCCTGACCCGTATCCCGGATTATTTCACTGTAATCAGTACTAAACAACTCCTGCTTCTGCTCATACCATTCCTCAAGATGAGGATGTTCATACCACCTCTCATATACTCCCCTGAGCACTGTCTTACAATAATCCAGGCATTGCTCACCTATACCTTCCATCTCATATACTACCTGAAGATGATTCTTTAAATAAGTACTGTTACGTTCCAGAATATATGGCTCACTTTGATGGATCCTTTTGATTATTACCAGTCCTTCGGCTACAACGTTGCGTGATCTGTTTTCCTGCTCGGCAAGTTTGCCCACAAATCTGATCAGCGTCTGGATCAATCTGTCCTGATTGCTGATTTCCATTTCCTGCTGCAATAAATCCGAAAATATCGTTGAAATCAATTTGAAAGCTCGTTCCCGCTCCTCCAGTTGATTATAATACCAGAGATCACTCAACGCCACTTGAACCAGATCTTCCGTCACCACCTTCAGATTCGAATACTTGTGATTATACTCATCCAAAAGTGTCCTGCACCTGTCATTGATTCCCTTTTTTCCCTCGGATTGATCCAGCAGCCACTGGAATTCCTTCGATAATTCCTGGCTACCCTTCTTGGTTAATTTTAAATTCCTGCGTAACGCGGTTGATTCTAAATTTTCTGCCACCTTCTCTGTCCTTGTTAATTTTTTTTCTTCTTTTATCCTTTTCTCACAATTTGTCAACCAAATTCACCGCAGCCCCTTGCCAGTCGCACTCCAAACGACACAACAAAAAAATGTGGTATCGTTTGGAGTGCGACTGGCAAGGGATTGTGGTAATGTTGCGGGGAATCAATTTGAGAGTAAAATCATGAATTTATTCTGGTAGTGGGGCGGTGACTGAGATGGAGAAATTTCGGAGCAAATAAGGGATTTTATCAAGGCAGCGGAATAATTAGCAATGTTATCAGAATTATAAAGATTACGTGAATTTTAGTAGTATTTTGTTTTATATTTCATTATTTGTCCTTTGATCAATTATTTCACTTGACAATAATTTTTATGTTTGTCCGTTTATGATTATGGTAAAATTAGTAAAAAAAAGTGTAACTAAAGTATCTTTAAGTTACAGGAGGAATCCATGAGAAAAGGAATTTTTATTCTTATAATTTTTTGTTTAGTGACTATAGTGAATGCAGAAACGATTAATCGGGGATTTATATATGTTCCGGCAGATTATGACAGTATTCAGTCAGCGATTGATGCTTCGTTGGATGAAGATGAGATCATTGTATCACCAGGCACTTATATGGAGAATATCAATTTTAATGGGAAGGCGATCACGGTTGCTTCGCTTTTTTATACAACCCAGGATACGAGTTATATAACGCAGACAGTGATAGATGGCGGTCAGCTCGGCAGCGTGGTAACTTTTGACAATGGAGAAGGAGCGAATTCCGTATTAACCGGTTTTACAATAACAAATGGGTATTCGACAAGTGCAGGTGGTGGCATTTTCACAAGAGATTATTGCAGTCCAACGCTGAATAATTTGCAGATCATCAATAACCAGGCAGAATCGTATGGTGGAGGATTTTATTTCGGGCAGTATTCCACTACCACTATGGAAGACGTTCTGATAGAGAGCAATTCTGCTCATAACGGAGGTGGAGGCGCTTACAGTTATTACTGCGATCTGATCATGGAGGACAGTATAATCAGAAACAATGTAAGTGAGTCTTGCGGGGGCGGGATATATGCTGAAGAAGCAAACCTGCAACTGGATAATATTCTGATTGAAAATAACAGTGCCATTAATGGGGGAGGAATCTATTTTTCTGGTTGGAGTGGTTACTCAGAATTATATAGCGTCTTTATTCATATGAATCAGGCGAATAATGGGGGAGGCATTTATACTCATAGTGAAATTTATCTGGAGAACGTGACTATAACAAATAACCTTGCACTATCATTTTGTGGTGGTTTATATTGCAGTTCGGCTTCAGTAACCTTTGCGGAGGAAATATCTAAAAGATGCAGCATTTATCAGAATGAAGGGCGTAATGGTATCGGTAATGACATCTACTCAAATTATACTCAGGAAGTTTACCTGACAGCTTTCAGCGTATTGCATCCTACCAATTATTATGCCGAGCCACTAAATCATTTTACCTTTGACATACTATTTGGCGTGACACAACAAATAGATGCCGATCTTTACGTTAGTCCAGCAGGAAATGACGAGAACAGTGGATTAAGTGCTGATTCGCCATTGCAAACAATTGAACAGGCAGGGTCGTTGATTTGCCCTTCTACCGAAAATCCACATACAATACACCTGGGAGCCGGGATTTACAGTAATTCGGCAACCGGTGAGAGATTTCCTGTATATTTACCTGATCATGTTAACCTAAGAGGAGAAAACCGGGAGAATGTGATACTTGATGCCGAGGAAAGTTCCCGTGTTATGCAGTTTAGTAACGACGAAAATATTACAGTTTCAGGTATCACGCTAACTAATGGTAATGGTTATTATGGAGGAGGGATATATTGCCAGGAATCGAATTTAACACTGGATGATATGAAGATAATCAATAATAGCGCCGTTCACAATGGTGGTGGTATCCTTATGGAAAATTCTAATACTATTTTTAAAAACCTGATCATCGCAGATAATATTGCTGAATATTCTGGTGGTGGCATATACGATGATAATTGCAACTCAGTCTTTTCAAATATAACTGTTACGGGTAATGCGGCGGGAATTTTCGGTGGAGGAATCTACTCATACGATGGGGATACGATAATAATAAATAGTATCTTCTGGAACAATTCACCATTAGAGATATATTCAGCCGGATTTGAGGCTTTATTAACGATTGCCTATTCAGATATTAAAGAAGGTGAAGCAGGAGTCATCAAAAACTACGGATTTGTTAACTGGCTTGATGGTATCCTTGAAGAAAACCCGCTTTTTGTAGATGCGGAAAACGGGGATTTTCGTTTAATGGCAGGTTCGCCGTGTATTGATGCAGGGACAGCATATTTAGAGTATGACGGGCTGGTGCTGGTTAACCTCGAAGAAGAAGAATACTGGGGAATTGCCCCTGATATGGGAGCTTATGAATATTTTATCATAACTGATAATGATGATGAAGAAATATTGCCGGGAGCAGTATCAATGTATAATTATCCCAATCCCTTCAACCCGGAAACTACGGTCTGTTACCAGTTAGCTGAATCCGGAAAGGTCAGCCTAGAGGTTTATAATATTAAAGGACAGAAGGTAGCAGTTCTTTTGGATAAAGAGCAGGAAGCAGGAGAACATGACCTCACCTGGGATGCTGCGGGGATGAACAGTGGAATCTATTTCATCCGCTTATCCGGTAAGTCATTTCAGAAAGTTAATAAAGTAATTTTATTAAAATAGCGCAGGATATTTAAATATCAGTATTCATTGGAGGAAACAATGAAAAGAAAGATAATATTCTTTTTGGTTATCTGCATTATGACTATCAGTGCTTATGCTGATAGGGTAAACCGGGGATTTATATATGTACCGGAAAATTACGCCACAATCCAGGCAGCAATAGAAGCTGCTGAAGATGCGGATGTTATTATCGTATCACCAGGCACTTATATGGAGAATATCAATTTTAATGGGAAGGCGATCACGGTTGCTTCGCTTTTTTATACAACCCAGGATACGAGTTATATAACGCAGACAGTGATAGATGGCGGTCAGCTCGGCAGCGTGGTAACTTTTGACAATGGAGAAGGAGCGAATTCCGTATTAACCGGTTTTACAGTAACAAACGGGTATTCGACAAGTGTAGGTGGTGGCATATTCACAGGAAATTATTGCAGTCCAATCCTGAATAATTTGAAGATCAACAATAACCAGGCAGAATGGAATGGTGGAGGATTTTATTTTGGCGAATATTGTAATGCGAGCCTGGAAAAACTGCTTGTCGAGAATAATTATTCCTATTATGGTGGTGGAGGTGCTTACAGCTATTACTGCGATATGATCATGGAAGACAGCATAATCAGGAATAATGAAGCTGAAAATGCCGGAGGAGGTATTTTCAGCGAGGAAACTGACCTGCACTTTGAAGATGTATTGATCGAAAATAATATTTCTCAAATTGGCGGTGGAATGTATTTTAATAACGGCAATAGCACGCTAAAAAACGTCTTCATCTATCAAAATCAGGCAGGAACCGCTGCCGGTATTTTCGCCGAAGGGTTATTGTATTTAGAAAATGTGACTATAACTGCAAACGTTGCTGAAGAGTCATGTGGCGGTTTATATTGCGGTTGGAATAGCGTGACTTTTGCCGAAGAAATCAATAAAAGATGCAGCATTTATCAGAATGAAGCTGGTATTCCCTGGGGAATTGACCTTTACTCGTATTATTATTCTCTGGAAGTGTATCTGACAGCATTCAGTGTTTTGCATCCCAGCAGTTATTATGCAGCGCCATCAAATAATTTCACTTTTGATATTCAATTCGGAATTACCCAGCAGCTTGATGCCGATCTTTATATTTCACCAGCAGGAGATGACGAAAACAGCGGACTGGCGGCAGAATCGCCTTTTAGAACAATTGAGCATGCTTTTGAATTGATCCTGGCTTCTGCAGAAATTCCTAAAACGATCTATCTGGGAGAAGGGATATATTCATCTTCAAGCAATGGAGAGTCATTTCCGTTATATTTACCGGATAATATAAGACTTTGCGGGGAAAACAGGGAAAATGTAATAATTGATGCAGAGAGTAACAATAATGTTATATCACTTGAACACGTAGATAATGTAACTGTATCCGGGCTGACGGTAACAAATGGTAATAGTTATTATGGAGCAGGGATACGGTGTCAGGAAGCAAGTCCGGTACTGGAAGACCTGAAGATAATCAATAATAATGCGAATTATTCAGGTGGTGGTATTTACGTTGGTAATTACTCATATCCAATTATGAGAAATCTGGTTATAGCGGGCAATACTGCGGACTATTATGGTGGAGGTATTTACTTTAATGATATCTATGCCAATTGTATTATTGTAAATGTGACGATTGCCAATAATACGGCAGGTAATCAGGGTGGGGGAATTTTCACTTACTATTCGGACATGACAATTATTAACAGTATTTTCTGGAATAATATCCCGGAACAAGTTTATAATACCGGTTATCATGGTTATTTGACTTTAGCCTATGCGGATATTCAGGGAGGAGAATCCGGAATAGAAGGTGACTTTAATGATATCACCTGGCTGGATGGTAATATTGAAGAAGACCCGCTGTTCGCTGATGTGGAAAATGGAGATTACCGGTTGCTGGAAGGTTCTCCCTGTATTGATGCCGGAACTTCCTATCTGGAAATTGCGGATAGCGTGCTGGTGAATATGTCAGAGGATGAATACTGGGGAATTGCGCCGGATATGGGGGCTTATGAATATTTTATCATAACTGATAATGATGAAGAGGAGATCATTCCGGGAACAGTATCAATGTATAATTATCCCAATCCATTTAATCCGGAAACTACGGTCAGGTATCAGTTAGTTGAATCCGGAAAGGTTAGCATAGAGGTTTATAATATCAAAGGACAAAAGGTGGCAGTTCTTTTGGATAAAGAGCAGGAAGCAGGAGAACATGACCTCACCTGGGATGCTGCGGGGATGAACAGTGGAATATATTTTATCAGCTTAACCAGCGGGGAATATCAGAAAACAAATAAAGTAATATTATTGAAATGAAGCACTTACAGTATTTACAGCTAAGGATTCAAGAGTTTTGGATGGTATTCCGGACAAGACTTTTGGAATCAGACTCATTAGTGGACACCCTTAGTTCAATCCGGAGTACAGTCTTAGGTCAATGGCTGCTTTGTAGCTTACTATATTGCTCAAAACTCTTGTCCACGAAAGCTTCCAAAACTCTTGGCTTAGCTGGGAAGTAAGTAATGTAAAATTGAATACAGATGGAGGAAGCGTGAGAAAGAAAATTATATTTTTGTTGGTTATTTGTGTTGCGTGTATCAACGTTTTTGCTGAGGGGGCAGGCAGAGAGATAATTTATGTTCCGGATGATTACGGAACAATTCAGGCAGCGATAGATTCAGCCTCAGAGGGAGATGAGGTAATTGTTTTTCCAGGCACCTATTATGAGACCATTAATTTTTGTGGAAAAGCAATAACGGTGGGCTCATTATTTCACACAACCCAGGATACGAGTTACATAGCACAGACTATTATTGACGGAGAACAAACGAACAGAGTTGTTCTTTTTATCAGTGAGGAAGGTTCAGAGTCATTATTGACAGGCTTTACCATCACAAATGGTTATACAGAAAATTGTGGTGCTGGAATCTATGCAACCGATTATTGCAGCCCAACCTTAAATAATCTTAAGATAATAGACAATCACGCAGAAAAGACAGGTGGAGGATATTGTTTTGGAAATTATTGCAATTCAGAGCTGACGAAGCTGTTAGTTGCTAATAACACTGCTTATAACGGAGCCGGAGGAGCTTACAACTATTATTGTGATCAAATCATGGAAGATTCGGTAATCAGAGGAAATGTGAGTGAGCATGCCGGAGGAGGAATCCTTTGCGATGAGGCAACACTTAATTTTACCAATGTGGTATTGGAAGATAATGTATCCGAATATGGCGGCGCTTTGTATCAGATTAATGGTGAAATATCTTTGATCAACGTTGATATTCATGGAAACCAGGCAGAAACCGGTGGAGGAATAAAAACTGACGGTGAATTATATCTGGAAAATGTTAATATTGTAGAAAATATTGCTCTTTTATGTGGTGGTGGAATTTACTGTTCCTATATTCCGGTAGATTTTTGTGAAGAAATAGAAGGCAGAAGCAGTATATATAATAATGAGAGTGTTTATGGCATTGGCAGTGATATTTTTTCTTATTATCCGCAGGAAATAATACTCAATACCTTCAGTGTAACATTTCCCACAGATTACTATGCTACCCCGGTAGAGAACTTTACTTTTGATATTATTAATGGGTTAATTACCCAGATTGATGGGGATGTTTACGTATCGGCAAATGGCAGTAATGAAAACAGCGGATTGAGTGAGGAGCAGCCGTTACAGACGATCAGACAGGCTTGTGCCTTGATTGCCGTATCAGAGGAGAATCCGCATACGATATTTCTGGCAGCAGGAACTTATAGTGCTTCGGCAACAGGAGAGAATTTTCCAATTAATTTACCCGATAATATTAATTTGCAGGGAGAAAATAGAGAAAGTGTAATATTGGATGCAGAGGGCAATTCGCGAGTAATGGTATTGGAAGATGTGGATAATGTATCAGTACGGGGTCTGACAATCACCAATGGTAATGACACAAATGGTGGTGGTATAAAATGTTATCAGGCGCATGCGGTTTTGGATAATTTAATTATTAAGGGAAACAATACCACTCAAAGTGGTGGAGGTATGTATCTTTGTTATCCATCAGTAAGTTTGAGTAATCTGCTTATCTATGGTAATACAGCTAATTATAATGGTGGTGGTATTTATGTTGAACAAAGCGGATTTTCAATTATGCGGAATGTAACTGTCTGGGGAAATAGCGCCGGATATAATGGCGGAGGCTTGTTAACTTATTACACTCAGCCCAAGATCGTAAACAGCATTTTCAGTAATAATGAGCCTAATGCTATAAGCTGTTACTCTACTTCAGGGGAACTTTCGCTTGCATATAGCGATATTGATGGGGGCGTGAGCGAGATAGAGGTATATCAGGGAGAAATGAATCTGTTAGCGGGATTAATTTATGATGCTCCGCAATTTGTTGATGCAGAGAGTGGAGATTTTCGTTTACTGGCAGGTTCGCCGTGTATTGATGCCGGGGCAGCATATTTAGAGTATGAAGGTGAAGTGCTGGTAGATATGCAGGAAGATGAATACTGGGGATTAGCGCCGGATATGGGCACTTATGAATATGTTGTAACAGATAGTGAATATGAAGAAATTATCCCGGGATTAATATCATTGTATAATTATCCCAATCCTTTTAATCCGGAAACTACGATCAGGTATCAGTTAACTGAAACAGGAAAAGTCAGCATAATAGTTTACAATATCAGGGGACAGCAGGTGGCAGTTTTGCTGAATGAGGAACAGGAAGCGGGAGTTTATAACGTCAACTGGAATGCTTCCGATATGAACAGTGGAATATATTTCATCAGCTTAACCAGCAGTTCAATTCGGCAGGTCAATAAGGCAATATTATTGAAATAGTGAGTAATAGAATAGATAAATTGATAATCGTGGAGGAAATCATGAGAAAGAAGATTTTGTTTTTGCTTGTAGTATGCTTTCTTTATCTCAACGTTCAGGCTGAGGGGGCAAATCGGGAATATATTTATGTGCCGGAGAATATTGAAACTATTCAGGATGCAATTGACATAGCCGTAGATGGCGATATCATTATTGTAGCTCCGGGTACTTATGAAGAAACTATCAATTTTAATGGCAAAGCAATAATTGTGGGTTCTTACTATTATACAACCCAGGATACGAGTTATATAGCAGAAACTATCATTGATGGTGGAGGATCAGGCAGTGTGGTGGTTTTTGAAAATGAAGAGGATTCAACTACAGTGTTGACAGGCTTCACTATTACTAATGGTCATGCTGATGAAGGTGGAGGAATAAGATGCTATCACAGCAATCCGATAATAGATAACCTGATAGTTCGGGACAACTGGGCACTTATTGGTGGCGGGGTACATATTGAAGGGTCTGATGTAATTCTTTCTGAAATGAGAATTAGTAATAATGTGGCAATGTATGATGG
Organism: uncultured Candidatus Cloacimonadota bacterium; assembly: GCA_964485055.1. Taxonomy (GTDB): domain Bacteria; phylum Cloacimonadota; class Cloacimonadia; order Cloacimonadales; family TCS61; genus Stygibacter. Next base: position 1,940 of record CAZAHZ010000092.1, on the reverse strand, counting down.
GGCAGGGGTATTTGTGATATCGAATATTACCTTAATAATCACGAACTCAAGTATAATTAATAATACAACCCTGAATGGCTGGGGAGGAGGGATAATGATCTGGGAGACAGGTACTCACCTGCAAAATGTGTATATTGCGGGTAATCATGCTGATGGAGATGGAGGGGGGATATATGCAAAGGGCATTTATGATGATATGGAAGGTGTGATAGTTGAGAATAATACAGCCAATGGTAATGGTGGAGGAATATATCTTCGTAGCTCGAAATCAGCCTTATCAAATTCCGTGATAACAGATAATTCTGCCGGATCACTGGGAGGAGGGATATATTTCAACTATTCAACTCATGATTTAATAAATGTAACTTTAGCTAATAACACTGCCGATTCTGGAGGAGGAATTTACTGCTATCATAATTGTAATATAATCCTGGTTAATACAATCATGTGGGAAGACAGCTTACAGGAAATCTATTTTTCTGAATCAGAATCAGCAAATTCCGTGGTGGTAACTTATTCAGATATTGATAACGGATTAGAGGGAATAATCACAAATAATAATGGAGAAGTAATCTGGCTGGAAGGTAATATTGAAATTGATCCCTTATTTGATGTTCAACCGGGCTGGGAATATCATTTACCTCTATTTTCACCGTGTGTTGATGCCGGGACGGCATATTTCGAGTATGAAGGTGAAACTTTGGTAGATATGTCAGAAGATGAATACTGGGGATTGGCGCCGGACATGGGAGCTTTTGAATTTATTGATGTTAATGAAATTCAATATGGCGATGTTGACGATAACGATGAAATTGACAGTTACGATGCAGCGCTTATATTGATGTATGTCGTTGGTCTCGACCCTTTACCGGAAGATCCTGTGCCTTGGGAAGAATGGCGACTGTTACGGGCTGATGTCAATCTGAATAATTTTATTGGTGCTCTCGATGCTGCCTATATACTGCAATATGTGGTTGGAATTATTGATCTGCCGGTTATAAACGGAATCAGAGGTTTTGAGAATACTGTTTCCCTGTCAAACGACGCTGAATTTCTTTATCTGAATTCGGATGAAGATATGATCAGCCTGGAATATAAGATCATTGACTGCCGGAATATTGAACTCGGCAAGGGAGAAGTGATTGCCGATAATTGTCTTTATTATCAAAATAATGATCAACTGGCTCTGGCTTCTGCGACAGAAATCTCAGGAAATATCATCCGCATTCCTTATTACAGGATAAATAATTCTGAAAGCCTGGTTATTATTGAGCTTGTTAGCAATGGTCATTCTGAGCAGATCAATTATACTTTCTCCGATCCCGTGCCGGCTGTCACGCAGTTAAATGCCATTTATCCAAATCCTTTCAATCCCGCAACCACTATCAGCTACCAGCTTGCAGAAGCTGGTAATGTAGAAATAGAAGTTTTCAATATCAAAGGACAAAAGGTGGCAGTTCTTTTGGATGAAGAGCAGGAAAAAGGAGAATATAACTTCACCTGGAATGCTTCCGGCATCAATAGCGGAGTCTATTTCATCCGCTTAACCTGCGGAGCGTATCAGAAAACCAGTAAGGCAGTATTATTGAAATGAATTTAACGTGATTATTTCAACGTGATTAGTTACTCGTAACTCGTGATTCGGAAAATATGAGTGTAATAACCTGTCGTCCCGAAAGGGACGGCAGGATATTTTTGAAGGAATGATAATGAAGGTTTTGACATTTTTTAAATATAGGGGTATGTATATTCAAAAAACGGCAAAAATGTTACTTTTTGCTGTAACTGACATAATTGCTTATGGTTATGAGGTAACATTTTAGTAACATTTCCTTACATTTATTGCTGGTGACTGGTAACTGGTGAATCGTGAAATCGAAGAGAGAGAAGGGGAGAAATTGAAGATTAGAGGGTGTGAAGGTGAGAAGGTGTGAGGAATT
>CAZAHZ010000091.1:0-11647 GCA_964485055.1 uncultured Candidatus Cloacimonadota bacterium | reverse complement strand
TTTCTTTCGTGTCTTCTCGCTTTCAAGCTTTCGTGCCCTCGTGCTTTCATGTTTTCGTGCCCTCGTACCCTCGTGCTCTCGTGCCCTCGTGCTTTCATGTTTTCGTGCCCTCGCACCCTCGTGCCCTCGTGCTTTCGTGCTTTCGTTTTTTCTTGAAGTCAAGTAGTCGAGTAGTCTTGTTTTCAAGTTTTCAAGATAGTCACCAAGTCTTCTCTTCCCCTCTTCTCCTCTTCGATCGTCCCATGTCCCGAGTTTCGAATACCAAGAAAAATCATAAGATAAATCCACGATTAAGATATTCTTAGAATCCAGCAATAATCCTTTCTCTCGTGCTAATTCCAGGAGTCCCTGATTTATGATCAAATAAATATCTTCATTATCTCTCTGCAAATATGCAAACAGAGAAAGATATCTCTTCTCAGCCCCACCCAGTCCGGAAGGATTGATAATCGCTATCGCTTTATTCATTTTTTATTTTTTTTCACCACGGTAATCGACTGCATGACTTCTGGAATGATGGACAGTTTGAAAACTGGACGACAGTAAAAACAGACTTTGAGACTCAACGACTATGGGACTCAGGGACTTTGGGATCGAGTAACTGTGGAAGTTAGTTATTTTGCCAATCATTCAATCAGTAACCTCTTCTTCTAGTTCAGTGTCTCCCCGCCACCAAGTCTCAATGCGATAAACTAAAGAACCCATTTATCTACCTGTCTTGTCATATTCACTATCATCGCAATAATATGATTATATTCTGAGATTAAATCAGTAAATTGTTCTTTATCTATATACCCACAAGCCAAACTAAACTCGAGCCATGTTTGTGTTTCTGCAGCTTCACATTCAGCTATGATTAATTTAGAAACAAAACTCTTTTCATAGCGTCTTGATCTATATGCTTCGGAAATATTTGCTGATACTGATCTAGAAGACCTTCGCATTTGATCAGTCAAAGAATATCGTTCATCTATAGGAAACTTCTTTGATATTTTATAAATCTTCATCGCAGCATCAAAAGAGAGCTTATAAACTTCTAAATCATTATGTGTTTTAATTTTCATATCTCCTCCAATATATTAAGTCTCCCAGTCTCCCCGTCTCCCAGTCTCCCAGTCTCCCCGTCTCCCCGTCTCCCAGTCTCTCCGTCCCCCAGTCTCCCAGTCACTAAGTCACCAAGTCTCCCCGTCTCAAAGTCAATTATTCTAAGGAAACCCTGTAAACAAAATCTGCCTGTGGTGTTGCTGTCTCATTTAATTCTTCTCTTAGCAAGTAATTCTCCCAGTCCCAGCAGGCAATATGATAAAATTCTTTTTGCTCGAGCTTTCCGAAATTCAGTAAAAAATCATCCACATCCCGTTCAAAGTTACTGATATAAACTTTTACAATTCTATTATCCTTTTTAAAGTCATGCCATTTATTAAATCCGAATTTCACTGAGTTATCGGGAATAAAACTCCAGCCTTTTTCCAAAAGAACATTAAAGACAAATTGACTGCTGCTTTGAGAAGTGGATAAATAGAAAACCGGTTGCTGGTCATCTAGTACTTCTGCCAAATAATCAAAACTGTTCTTGTAAATCATTTTAAGATCCTGCCACATCACAGGTGAATAGAAGATACCAGATGAGAGCATGATTTCATCTGATGTTGGAATTTTAGTTCCGCTTCCCAGCACAATATCCACAGGAATTCCATTTCTGACGGGGACATCAATATTTAATACTTTTAAAATTACGGGATATGGATAGAGTTGAGAATATTCTTTTTCCTGCCAGGGAATTGCAGAAAACTGTAATTGCCATCCCAATAAATACTGGGCAAAAAACAGTATAACTACCACCAAACTAAAAACTTTTTTCCATGAGAAATTTAATAATGCATAGATAATGGGAATCGCAAAAAAGATTAAATTGTAATACAGATGTTTTGCTGCAAAAACATGAGTTGAATTAAAAATATAATAAATAACTATTGGTAAGCTAAACAGAAGTAATTTGAATTCTTTCCTTCTGAATAGCTTATAAATCCCTAAAACAATTAGCCCTGCAAGAAGTATTGAAAAGAAACCGAGATGAGATTTAACTGAAAATGTATTAATAAAACCCAAATTACTATTTCCTTTTGTGATCACGCCAGCAAAATCAGAAGAATAGTGAGTAAACCCTGCAATATTAACACCAGATAATTTAAATAATACCAAACCAGTGATTATCGTCCCTACTCCAGTTATCAGAGATTTAATTAGTGTCTTTTTGAATCCGTTTTTAAGATACAATAATGGAAATATCCCTGTCATAGCGAAAGCGATATCTACTCGACACCAGAAAGCAAAACCTAACAATAATACTGAAACAGGATATACCCAGTTTTTATCGTAAGTATAGATAATATCAAAAGCAAGTAACCAGAAAAAAGCAGCAAATACAGCACTATTAGCATAGAAACTAATGGTATATGCTTCCTGAAATAGAAAAAGGATCAAAAAAATAATGATGAGATCTTTTTGCAAAATTTTGGATAACAGATTTGCAGTCAAAAACATACAAAGAATTCCTAATATTGCCGATAATAAGGAATACACCACAGAAGCTGGTAAAGATAGCAATTTCATAAATAATATAATGAACCAGTAAGTTCCTGCCTGCATATCATAAGAATAGGAGAAGTAGTTTGATCCCCATTCTCCTGTCTTTATTATTTCATAACAACCATTGCATATCCCCACAGAATCGCTCTCAAACTGGGTGATAGGAAATATTCCTGAAAAAAAATAAAGTAGCAGAGAACCAAATAAGACGTAATAAACAATTTTTTCCGGTTTGCTGTTTTTATTCATTACCCAGTACTTAATACCAACAAAATTTATAATAACAATAACTGGTATCACAATAAATTCAGCTAAAATTGGATCAATCAAAATGTTTTCTACCAGTAAAAAGATTAAATACAGACTTGCCAGATATGAAGTCATGTAAACAAAAATATATTTCCCGAATCTAAGTTTAAACTTTAACTTTTCTTCCGGTTTAAATACCCAGAGATGATTTATTATATATGTGGCAATCACTCCAATCAGCCAGGATACACTGAAAGAAATCTTATAATCAATCCCTGCAAACTTGATCAATATAGTGTAAATGCCTATTGTCAGAACAGCATTACCGCTTCCCACCAGCAGGTAACCTGATAGGTGCTTAAGGAAATCAGCATCCATGCTGGATATATAAGCTTTAATTTTATTTATCATTATCGGCAATTATCTCTTGTACGATATATAATGGTCTCCTTCGAACCTGATCAAGTGTCCTCCAGAGATATTCACCAATTATTCCAAGCATAATCATTTGAAATCCGGATAACACAAGTATCAATATCATTATTGGTGCCCATCCATTAAAGGGGACATTGCCAATTAATCTATCATATACAATTGTAAGGGCATAGATGAAACCGCTTAAAGCAATGATTCCACCAACAACTGAAATTAAGCGTATTGGAAAGTAGGAATATCCAAGCAATCCGTCAATTAGCCACTTCACTTTTTTGGCAAAAGTCCACCTTGATTTTCCATATACTCTCTTCTTGCGTGTATATTTAATAAATTTCACAGAAAATCCAGACCATAATATCTGACCTTGAATAAAAGGATTGGTTTCAATATTATTGACCATAAAATCTATTACTTTTCTTGAAATCAGGAAATAATCATACCCGCCTGTGGGCATATTATTAAAGCATAATTTCTTCATCATCGAATAAAAAAAGCGTGAAGTCATTTTGCGATAAAAGGATTCTTCTCTATCCTCTCTTGTTGCAATGATCACATCGTAATCATTAGTATATTCTGAAATCATATTATTTATCAAACTTGGATCATCCTGCAAATCAGCAGAGATAACTACTGCAAAATCTCCTGAACAAAATTTTAGTCCGGATGTGATCGCAGCATATTGCCCAAAATTACGAGTAAATTTAATGACTCGTATTATTTTAGGATTTGAATTTTGCATGGATTGTAATATTTGAAAAGAATTATCTCCGGAGCCATCATCTACAAAGATTACTTCAAAGCAGAGATTTATAAATTTTGTGATTACATTTTTTTGAATAACCGAAAATAAAAGTTCAAGACTACCAGCATTATAATAAACTGGAACTATAATTGAACACTTTCTTTGTTCCATAACAAACCTCACTTCCCCTTTATTATACTGATCACTTCTTCTATTTCCTCATTTGTCAATTGAGGATATATTGGTAAACATAAAACCTGGTTTGCTAATCTATTCGCATTTACTAAGTTTTCCTTTTGCGAAGATGCATATTTACTATATATGTTAAAATTTGAAATTAAAGGGAAAAAGTACTTTCTGGGGAATATCCCCTTACTTGTGTATCTATCATAAAGTTGATCACGACTAAATGGAAATTCTTCATCAATAAATATTGGGTAATAGGAATAATTATGATCTACTGAGCTATTAATATCTATTCCATGTATTCCTTTAATATTTTTTAGATTTATATTATAATATTCAAATATTTCCTTCCTGCGTCCTATCAAAGCATCAATTCTGTTAAGATTTAGTAACCCTATTGCAGACTGGAATTCATTGAGTTTTCCATTAATACCTATCCGGTTAATCTGATCATTTATATCGTATCCAAAATTCCTGAGTTGATCAATTTTTCTTTTCATCGAAATAGTATGACAGATTATCGCTCCTCCTTCGATTGTGTTAAATACTTTTGTTGCATGAAAACTTAGCACAGATAGATCGCCATAATTCAGGATAGAAATTCCGTCTTTCTTCACACCAAAAGCATGTGCTGCATCGTATATTATTTTCAATTTCTGTTTGTCAGCTATTTCCTGTATTTTATCTACTTCACAGGGATTTCCATAAACATGCACAGGCATAATCGCAGAAGTATTAGCTGTTATTGCCTCTTCTATTTTATCTGGATCCATATTACCATTTTCAGGTAAGACATCTACAAATACAGGGGTTAAATCATTCCAGACGATCGCATGAGCAGTTGCCACAAAACTATAGGGAGTAGTTATCACTTCACCTTTTATATCCAGGGCTTTCAATGCTGTCATCAAGGCAATCGTGCCATTGCAGAATAATGAGAGATATTTCACTCCCAGATAATTAGTCAGTTCTTCTTCCAGCCTGTTGTGAAATGTTCCCATATTAGTCAACCAGCCGGATTCCCAGATTTGCTTTAAAGATTCCATGAAATCCTCAAGATCGGGTAAATCTGGTCTGGTTACAAAAATTTCTTTATTCTTCTTCAATTTCTTCCTCAAAATTTAGTCGATATAATTCATAATCTCCGGTTTTAAAAACCAGCATTTTATCTCCAGGCATGTTCTTTATATCCTTATATGCCTGCTCCAAACCCAAGGGATAATCTTCCCGGCAGATAATCAACCATTGTTTTTTCTCAGCTTCTTGTCTGATTTCTTTATAGGATTCAGCTTTTATTCCCAGGTAGAAATCTGTGTAGAATGGATTACCATTATAAATCACGTCATCAATCCCGATCACTTGTGTGGCATAATTATAAAAATCCTTCTGAGAAGTATCTGTCACAACAGATTTGAATAATCTTGATTTTGCTCCTGAATATTGAAATTGAACTCCATCATTATAGCCAATATATGCTCCTGTCAAATTCATATAACCAGCATTTATTAAAAGAAATAATACCCCAATTAACACGAGAGGTGATTGCAAAAATCCTTTTCCTTCCCTTTTCTGGGCAAATTCGGTATTTAATTCAGAAATAGTCTTCGCGGTTATATAGGCAAATGGGATAAGACCAAGAAATAAATGCCGGAAGGTAGCCATATTATAGAAGACCATCCACCAGATACAATTTACTGTACTTATTAAATAGATGAAGAGGTCAAAGCCAGTTCTCCGCTTCCTGATAAATAATAAAGATATGCATAAAAAAACTACTATTGGGATAATATTATCAAAAAGTTGAATATGATCAAAATTATATGTTCCTGAGCGTGAATAGATGAATGATGAGCCTAATTTTACATATGATTTTAAGATATTGCCGGAAGTTATAAACATGTTTGGTATATTTCTAATGAATACCAGCAATAAATATGAAATTATTGTATATATAAACAAGAAAAAGTGCTCTTTTTTTCTCTCAATAGCATACAGAAGCAGAATCGAAAACAGAAGCAGTGGTACCAGTTGAATTTTTGTATGCATGGCTAATGAAAAGAAGATGGCTGCTTTCAAGGCATTCCATGAAATCCCTTTTTTGTAATAATTTCTAACTCCAAGGAAAATCAGGCAAACAGCTATCAGCACTCCAAAATATGAAGAAGCCACAAAAAGAAATGTACTCCAAAAAATGCTTATCAGGACAAAATATCCTGCTGTCTGCTTATCAGCAGCTTTTCTTACCACAGCATACATCCCTGCCATAGATACTAATGTCAAAACAGAATTCATCAATTTAAAATGCCAGACCTCGTGAAGATGAAATCCATACAATATTAATGAAGCCAGATTATGAGGCAGCATGGTTCTTGTCGGAAATGAATTATAAACCTCTCCCTTGAATAAATTACTTACTGATAGAAAGAACCTCTTAGCATAATAGATATACCAGACTTCATCATAACCAAGATCAAAATTCTTTATTGCAAGATAAAATCCAATCATCAGATATGCACATGTTGCAGCATAAATCAAAGTTCTCAAATAACTGGCTAATGAATATTCGTTCAGCTTATTCCTGTTATCTGCAATTAATCCGATACAGATCAATCCAGCTACAATTTGACCTAATCTCAATAAGAGCTTAATAATTAAATCTATAGCCCCAGTATAATTATTGAGAGTAACACCAAATCGTAAAAAAAGAGTTTCTAAATTAATGCTTTGCAAAAACAGGCAGATTAGAACTATCAGCATCAGGAATATCAATCCTGCCTTTATTTCCTTCGATATCTTCAATTTCACTACTCCTTAACCTGGACTCATAATCGGTTTTTATGCGAAATTTTGCTACAACAACTATTATCAAATTCATTAATTCACTAGTCCCCATCCGGACACCTAATTCATAAATATGCGAGGTGAATAATTCTATTAAAAATAGCAGACTATTGATGAATAAAACACTTTCAATCGGATATTTTGACAAGTAATATGCTGGGTCGCTTCGCAAAAAACGATAAACGATCCTGCACTGCCTGATATAAAATATCAGTATTGGTAACCACATTAATGTACCGAGGAGACCATAACGAAAAAGACTACCCCAGAACCAGACCTCAGCCGAAGCATCCATTCCTGAAACGAAATTATTTTCTCCACTCCTGAGAATCTCTCGGACTTCCTGGAAGGAGATTCCTGTATATCCTGAGCCTAAAAGTAAATTATTCGATATATATTCGCGAGCATCTGCCAGTCCACCTGATCCCTCTATTCTATAATCAGTTTTTCCCATTGTATCGGAACCCTTGGTTGCTAATGAATACAGGTCAGTATACAATTTTACCGAATTATTAAGACTATCGGGAAATAACAGGATTAAAAATATTAAAATTAAAATTAATGGCAATACAGTTTTTTTTAATATATTTACTATGGATGTTCTATATAATCCTGAAATAATTAAAGCAATAAAAAATACTCTGAATACAATTTCAATAAATACCCTCCTTGTAAGAGTGAGTAGCAGGGTTATGATCATCATTCCACCAGTAATATAGAGCAGATTTGCTTTGGGAAACTTCCAGCCTTTTATTCTGTTACTCAACAATAGCACTATTATTGACCAACTGAATGTTAAATAAAATAAACCATAACTTATCATTGAAATCCTCATGATTTGACTACCACTATAACGCTCAGATGTGTTCACTACAATTAATGGTAAGCCTGAAATTAGGGTAATTAAATAAAGACTAAGGCAGATCAATCCTGTATATAAAATAACCAAATAGTAATTATAAGAATCTTTCCTAAAAAATAAATAAAAACCCCAAAGCATAATTAATTGTTCAAAAATACCCCTGTTCTTTATAAAAAAATATGCAATATCATCATAACCATGTAGCATCGGCACTAGTATCCCATAAATAAATATATAATAGATCCGAAAAGAGATCACTAAAGTAAAAAATCGAATTATTAATTTGTCAGACTCTAATTTGGGTAATTTTCTTAGTTGCTGGGTTATTAAAAAGAAAAGAAATACTGAAAAAACATCATTGCTATTTATCCTGCCAATTAAATCAGTTCCAATCCATTTAGTTACATATCCTCCAGGATCAAATAAAATCCCAAAGAAAATCCAGAAAGCCAGCGTAGGATGTTTCTGACTCAGTAATAATATGATACCAAAAGTTATGGCAACTAAGATCAAACTCATGAACTACTCTCCTAAAACTCGATCATATAGAGTTTTTGTGCTGTTGGTTATATTTTCCCAGGAATATTCCTTCAAAACTGTTTCCCTTAATGCCTCGGGTTTGAATATTTCATCCAGTACGTTCTCAATACTTTTTTTTATCATAGTTTTGCCTTCTGCATAAATTCCTATTTTATCCCTTATTTCCTGTTTGACTGCACCTAATGAAGCTCCTACAACAGGAATATTACATAATGCAGCTTGCAATGGCAGCATTCCCACTCCCCCAAATGTGTGAATGCTCTTTAATCCTGGTAACACATATACATCTGCCACCGATAGATATTTATATAACTCAGTCTGCTTGATAACTCCAAAAATTATCACTCCAACTTCTATAGCTTCCATTTCGAATTTATCCCCTGGTCGGTTACCAGCCACAATCAATTGTACGTTTTTTCTCTCCTGCTTAAGTTCCCTGTAAATTTCTAGTAAAATGTCAAATCTTTTATGATCGCCAATTCTACCAATATAGAGAATATATTTCTTATCACTCGGTAACCCTAATTCTCTCCTCGCTTCTAATTTATCCATCGGATAAAATATTTCAGGATCCACTCCTGTTGTTTGCACCGAATAAGTTCCCTTAAATGTCCTGGGTAAAAATTCTATCAGTCTTTCATCTAATATAAAATAGTGATTTACATTTTTAAATGCTGCTTGCTCTGGGATCATTGTTAACAAAGCTCGTGATTTTGATAATACTCCCTGGCGAAATTTGAAATCAAATATAGAAGTAGTTTCTCCATGATGTTGAACCACAAGTGGTATTGACTTACACAATAAAGCTATCTGGAAAAATAATAAATGTCGACCAGAAGAGATATTTATAATTGTTCCTTTGTCTTTTAATTTCTTGATAGCATTTGCCATTTGAATTGAAAAGTAACCAAGCTTTTTAATGTGAATTGCTGGATATATCTTAAATTGAACTCCAACAATTGTTTTTTGTTGCTGATATTTTATCCGATTATCAGCCTTCCAGCATTCTACTTCGAATTCCTCATTATATTTTTTGAATTCTTTTGCGAGTAATGCACCCCAGCCGTGAGTATAAAAAGCATCCCCATCATCCAAGCTATTAGGATATTTCCCACTGCAATCATTTATGTCAATATAGATTACTTTCATTAGAAGGTTACCTTGAATGCTTTACTCCAGAGATAAGTCGAAAATATTTTCCATAATTGAAAATCAAATCGTATATCCGGTTTCTCTTGCGCCAGATATTTTTTTATCTGCTTCTGCAATTCCATTCCATTAATAAATGGCATATTTCTAAAATCCTCTTTCTGTAAATACTCACCGAATCTTCCACTCAATCCTTGCTTCATCCAGCTTTCCATCGGAACACTGAATCCTATTTTGTCTGTTCTTCGATACACCTCTGCTGGTAAAATATCCTTCATTGCCTCCCGCAATATCCATTTCTGCCTTATACCATTGATCCTGTCCTCATCACTTAATCCCATACAAAATTCTACAAGCCTGTAATCAAGAAAAGGGAATCGGGCTTCCTGGGAAAAAGCCATGGAACTTTTATCTGCCTGCCTCAGCAAATAAGGCAACGAGGAATAAAAAAGTTGATTGTATAACTCGCGTGATAAAATACTTGAGTGCTTAAAATTGAAATCTTCCCTCAGGTAATCACTGTTGAAATAGGAATATTTCTGGCTGGCTTCAGCCGTTATAATCTTTTCACCTATCAATTTCTTGATAATGGATTTCAAAGTAATTTTTTGTTCTTTTGGAAGTTGATTCAATAAATAAAGAACTTCTATTATCTGTCCTTTTTGAAGCTTGCCACTCAGAAATGCTGGTAAATCAGTTTTATAACCGGAAATAATTTCATCAGCTCCCTGTCCCTCCAGACTGACGGTAACATTGTTTTGTTTGTATAGTTCCCGGAGCTTATATTGTCCATAAAATGATAAACCTGAAACTGGTTCTTCCTGACTATATATAAATTTCTCTAAATCCATTGTTAATGAATCATAATCAGCAGAAATTTGATAATGCGGGAATCCGGTCTTTTTAACTACAGCATTTATATATTCTGTTTCATCGTATCTGTAACCAGGAAAAACCAGGGAAAATGTACTGTTATTATCTTCACTGGATATCTCTCTGGCAATTGTGACAATTGAAGATGAATCCAGTCCTCCGCTTAAGGAATAGCCTAATGGCACATCACTACGTTTACGTAATCGTATCGCATCCTCAAATATCTCCCGGAATTCTGACTTTTTTACTGTAAAATTGCTTGCATTTGTCTTAAATTCTGGAACATACCACCTTCTGATCTCAAATACATTATCACTGATCCTTATATAATGTCCACCTGTTAACTGCCTGATATCATCAAAAAAAGTACCTGTTATATCTGAAGAAGTCCCTTTTACCAGAAATTCTGCCAGTAATGTCCGGTTTACTCTGGCGGGAATAATATCATAGAGTGCTTTGATCTCAGAAGCAAAAGCAAACAATCTTCCCGGTAAATGAATATAATTAAAAGGTTTGATAGCATATCTATCCCGGCAACAGATCAATTCCCGCCGGATATTATCCCAGATCACTATTGCCCACATTCCGTTTAACTTGTTAAAACACTCTATTCCCCATTCCTGATAAGCAGCCAGCACTACTTCTGTATCTGTTTCGCTTCTGAAATTATAACCTATTGCAATTAATTCAGTTCTGATCTCAATATAATTATATACTTCTCCATTAAATACTATCCAGAAATTACCACTATCATCTCCCATCGGTTGATGTCCGGCAGCACTTGTATCCAGAATAGATAGCCGGCGAAAACCTATTCCTAATTCTCCTTTTACTTCTTCATCATGCAGATCAGGAAGGTTCTGCCTCCAGTGTGATATCGTATCTGGTCCTGCAACAGATATTGTCCTCCCACTGGAATTTACTAATAAATATCCTTCATCATCTGGTACTCGCTGTCTTAGGCGGTTATTCATAATCTGCAATTTATTCTTATCTATAATATTGCCCTCTAAATTGAAAACCCCGATCAATCCACACATTTTAATTTCTCTTTCTTAAATAGTTTCTTATTTGCTGAAATGTGATTAATTTCAAAGGGAAAATAATGATTATACATCCGAATAATATAAGTAATTTGATATGAAAAGGTAGAATAACACCATGATCCAATTCCATCAGAT
>CAZAHZ010000090.1:0-11676 GCA_964485055.1 uncultured Candidatus Cloacimonadota bacterium | reverse complement strand
AAATCCTTATTTTCTAAAATTTCTCAATAAGCCATTACTGGAATATTACATAGATTTTTGTGCCTTGCTTGGCATCAGTCTGGTGCGAGTGATAAACAGCGAAACTGGTACAGATTTGGAGGAATACTTCGCTAGTGGGGCACAGTGGGGAATAGATTTATCCTATGGTTTTGCTAAACCGGAGGATAGTATCAGCCAGGTGTTAGCGAAGAACAGGAAATTCTGTGCTGGTGGAATTTTTATCATTTACGGATATCAGTTCATCAGGTACAGTAAATACAATCAGGAATATTCTTTGCTTTCAGGGAATCTGGCAAAAAGTATCACCGATGGCAGGTCCAGTCTTTATTATCTTCCTGACGGGCAAAATATTCGTGAGCTGGATTTATCAGCAATTCCTTCAGATGAATACTCAGATTTGGGAATTTCAACCATAAGATCAATCCGCCTTTACTATGATCTGAATATGGGACTGATCTCAAAATTCCGAAGAGATTATGTTTTACCAGGATATAATAATGAAGATGGAGCCTATCTGGGTAAAAACATCATTGACAAAAAAACAACTGAATATTATAAACCAATTGTACTGGGTAATAATGTTCAGATTCAGATGAATACCCGGATAGGTCCTAATGTCGTGTTGGGAAATAACGTGATCATAGATCACTCAACGCGAATAAGCAATAGTATTATCTATGATCACTCCTATATAGGTAGTGAACTGGAGATAGAGAATAAAATAGTTTACCGTAAGAGAATAATTGATCCGATAAGTGAGGAAGTGATGCAGATTGTAGATAGTTTTCTGGTTTCCGATATTCAGAATAATCTGATCGAAAATTCCTTGTTGCGGGTAATCTATGGTATTTTTACGATAGTGCTGATAATAATAACAACAATACCATATCTGCTGTTTCTGTTGTTTTGTGTAATATTCGGGATGAAGATAACGAGGTATAAAAGTTTCATAGATTTGGATGGCACCATTTGTGATTGTCCGAAATATCAACTGGCAGGTTATAATATTTTTAAAAGATTTTTTTTCAGGTTTTCTCTGGACTTATATCCTTTATACTTCAAAGTGTTAAGCGGGGAAATAGCTTTAGTAGGAAATCATCTTCTTCTAAAGGAAACAACAGGGATAAGGGTTTTGATCCAGTTACCGGCATATCGTCCAGGAGTATATGATTATGCAGGCAGTATGCTTCACAATGAGTGGCATGAGAATTTTATAAATGATGAATTGGAATACATCCATACGCGATCATTTTTTTTCGATATGAAGGTGATCTTAACTTGCTGGGTAAGCAGGATATTTAGTGAATGGCACACAATAGCAGAATATCTGGGAGAAGGTTGTGAGTCTAATCAGTGATCTCAAGGACTATCTGAGAAATCGTCAGCTAGACTGCTATATTCTGAGTGAAGCACCATTGATATTAACATCTTTCTGGTATGACTTTCAAAAAAATCTGGCGAAACTGGAGAAGGTTATTCCTCAGACAGAACCAATCTGGTTTTTCTTTAGTATAGGTAATTATAAATCGGAATTGCTTGTACAAGAGATCAAAGCGAAAATATCTGAAATTCATATCAAATATCCATTATACAATTTCTGGTTCATGAATAATTCTCAAGAGGAAGACAATTATTTTCAGAAAGCAGGATTAAATTCGATTTTTGCTAATCATAATACCTTCCTGGATGAGAATCGTTATCGGATAATGAATGTAAAAAAGAAATATGATGCAATTTATCTGGCAAGATTTACACTAGTAAAGCGTCATTATCTGGCAAAAGATATAAAAAAATTACTTATAATCGGTACTTATAAACCAGATGAGATAGATTACTATAATTCATCGAGAGCGATCCTGGATTTTGCCACCTATAAAGCAAAAGTTCTCGGCATATTTATAACTAATTATATGAATCAGGCTCATGTCGGGCTTGCTTTATCGGATTTCGAGGGAGCCATGTATGCCAGTTCGGAATACCTGTTATCAGGATTACCAGTAGTGTCCACTCCCAGTTTGGGAGGAAGAGATGCCTATTATCGAGACGACTATGTGAAAATAGTGGAGCCAGATTCACGGGTAGTGGCAGAAGCAGTATATGAATTAATAAAAAATCCCCCGGATGCAGATATGATCAGGGCAGAAACAATAAAAATAATGAATCATCAGCGACAGTCATTAATAAACGTGATAGAAAATATTTACCAGAAAGCAGGGACAAAGCGAAATTTTAGCAGCGATTGGCAAAGGGTATTTATTCACAAGCTGGGATTACGAACGAGAATACCGTTTCCAATATATCGTAGCCGGATTCTCCGAGAATCTAGAGTTCTTCAACCAAAAAAGTAGGCGTTTATGGATGAAAGTTTTATCCCTTTAGAAGACACATCACCAAATTCGTTATTCAAATTTGATAAACGAATATTGATAATAACGATTAAAAGGAAGATTATCTTCATTTTAGCAGTATCTTTTATTACTTTCATGCTGTTTGGCATTTACGCTAAGATCAATAAACAGGACAAATGGACGGCAACTGCCATGTTAGTGAAATACGAAAAGAATATGACAGCAAGCCGGAATATCCCATATCTATATCAGGATATGAGTGCCAATACGATAATGGAGTCATTTTACCGTCGAACCAATCTGGTTGAGATGATAGACTCTCTGGGTTTGCAATTGTCGGTAGAGGACTTGTTTGGTTCTATCTGGATCAAACGAGGCAACAGGGCAAATACATTTCAGGTGAGTGCACAACACAGTAATCGTGAACTGGCAGTTGATATGTCAAATATGTATTCAAGAATATTTATCAAGAATTATAATAAGATGCTAAATGAGCCTGTTGAAAGAACATATAAATATTACATGAAGCAAACGGAAACTTATGATCAGGAAATACTGGCAGCATTAAAAGACATCCGCCAATTCCAGAGAGATTATAATATCACTTCCGTAGAGACAGAAATCTCGCGTAAGAATTTATTGCTTAGTAACATTGAACTGAATATGCTTGAGACGAGGATTCAAATCGGTAATCTGGAAGCCCGGATATCTGATATAGATGAAAAGCTGCCACTATACTCTGAGACGAGTATTCCGGTCGGATTTTCAGTTGACGATCCTATAGGCTCTCGCATTTACCAAAAAGAAAAGGAGATTGAGCAGAAGCTGCAGATTTATTCGCCTGAAAATCCCAAGATCAAGAAACTTAATAATGAATTAGAACAATATAAAGTGGAAAAACAGGAATGGGATAAAGGCAATATAGTGCCCACGAGAATAAATTATGGTTACGATCCGGTACGTCAGAATCTTATCAACACACGCAGTGATTATGCTAATGAGCTTTCCGGTTTAGGAGAAACCCTGACAAAATATCAGCAGCAAATGGAAGATATCAGGAGTTCAATCCGCTATTTAAGTGGTTTGAGTGATGAATTTCTGATACTCAAGGATCGGGAAGAAAGCATCAGAAAAAGAAGAGATGATGCCGAAAGCAGGATTATAGAGGCAAAAATTGCCTTCAATTCTAATGTCAGCGATTTTAATATCATTGATGAAGCTGTGCCACCAAAATATCCGGAAGCAACCAGAACCAAAATAATCGCAATGATTGGAGGTCTGCTTGCCTTCCTTGGATTAACCATATTTTACCTGTTACGAGAATTTCTGGATGATACCATAAAATCAGACTATGATTTTAATAAAACTTTTAATATCAAACTGATGGGTGAAATCCCCAACAAAGATTCATTCCCCCTGGAAGTTTACTGGTCTCAGATCCAAATTGTATTCGGGCAAATAAACGCTATTTTGCGAGGTAAGCGTCAATCTTTTATCACGGTTGGCAGTGATCGTGCAAGCACCGGAAAAAGCTTTCTAATCCGGGAAATCCATGATCTTTATTTATCCAGGAACAAAAAAGTTCTCTGGATTGAGACCATTGAAGATTCCGACACAGAGATAGAGCCTTTTATAATAAATAAAACATTATATGAAGATTTAGAATTTGATCCTGAGAAAAATATTTATGAATTGTCAAAAGATCAGTTTAAATGCTATTTTTTGCGGGATGAAAATTCATTTGTACAGGTTTTGGAAAAATCACATCTTCTTGATTTTTTAGGAAAATTGAAGGATTTTGATGTTATTATCTGGGAATTATTTGAAGTACCCTATAATATGCAATTATTCACAACAATAGTCTCAGTTTCAGATATCCTCCTGATGATCGCCCGGTTCCGTTACTCTAATAAGGAGAATTTCCGTAGTATTATAGACTTTTTAAAAGATAACCTAGATATTGAAGTTACAGGAGTATTAAATGATATACAAAAGCCCTACTTCCAAACCAGTTTCTAATGCCATCGTCAGCTTAAAAGTCTTCCTGATTATTTTTTTATTCTCGATAATTGTTGCGGGGTGTAGTGATCCGGAACTGAAAGATGAAACCAGAGAAGCTTTACCGCAATTTCTGGAAGAACTGAGTATTGCACAGACCGCCGAAGAAGATCGCTATGCAGCCCTTGTGGAATTGCAAAATCTTGAACCGGCAATATACCTGATCGGCTCGGGAAATGAATTTGATATAAAGGTTTTCGCGTTTGGTGAAGAAGAACTAGAATTTTCAACCCTTAGCGCAATAGTGAAATCTGATGGAACAATATCAGTAAATTATATTGATGAAGATATCTATATTTTAGGAATGACTATCGAGGAAGCTAAAAACGAAATAAAAAGACATATAACAGAAATTCTGGAACCTAAGGTTGCCATGAACCCCAGGAAGCTGCGAAGCTCTAATGTCACTATCATGGGACAGACAAAAATCCCCGGTAATTATCAAATCAGCGCCGATATGAGGATTCTTGATGCTCTGGCAGATGCACAGGGATTCAGTTCCGGCATAGTTAAAGGAACAACCAAAGAACTGGCTGACCTGTCAGGTAGCTTCATCATACGCGATAATAAAGTTTTACCTGTTGATTTTCTGGAATTAGTTAGAAAAGGAAATCAATTGCACAACATTCCCATTCAGGATGGAGATTACATATTTATAGGATCTCTGGCAAATCAGGAATTATATATTTTAGGTGAAATAATGGCTCCAAATGCTTACCTCTATAAGGAAAATCTGACGCTAATTCAATTAATTGCCTTTGCGGGTGGATTTACTGATAATGCAGCAAGCAAAGTTTATTTGATCCGGGGAACACTGTCTCATCCTCGGATTTTTATAATTGATACGAATGCCATTCTCCGAGGTAATGCCACAGATATAGTACTTAAACAAAATGATATAATTTATGTACCTCGGACCTTACTGTCAGAATGGAATACGGTCATCTCGCTAATACTGCCCTCACTTCAGGCAATTCAATCAGGATATATAGTAAATAGTATCATAGATGACATGATGAATAAATAAATAATGCGGTATGATCGGGCATGAAATATATCATCTTCTTTCTGGCATTGTTTATCGGTGTACCTTTGGGTACTGCTTTTGTTCGTACTAACCGGAGAGTAGAAAAATTAGTATATTTTTTATATCTATTTCTGACCACAGAAATAATAACGATCAATTTTGTCTCACGAGAATTTTTTACGGGGACATCCAGAGGTTTTGAAATAGGAATAGTAGATTTGATCGGTATTATTCTCTATAGCCTGATCCTTCTGCGTTCAAATAAGAATCCTCCACGCATAATTCCGCCCGGTGCTCCTATTTACTTTGTCTTATTTACTTTCTGCCTTATTTCTATCACTAATTCAGCTCCAGGCTATGTGATGCACTCTTTTTTTGAAATCTGGAAAATGGTCAGAATGTATATCTATTTCTGGATAAATTATAATTATATCATCAATTACTCACAATACGATACAATTATTTCCAGCATCAGATTAATAATTATTTATATCAGTTACTACGTGTTAAGACAAAAATATTTCCTGGGTTTATGGCAGGCAAAAGGCCCGTTTCCACATCAGAACTCTCTTGTTATGTATATGATCGTTTTCAACTCCCTCGTGTTGGCTTATATTTTAAATAAAAAGAACAGGATCAGATTATTCTGGTGGGTTACTGCTTTTGCTCTGGGAAGTCTTTGTATCGTTTCCTCGTTCTCCCGGGCCGGGCTGGTTTGTTTCGTCCTTTCCTGTATGGTTATTGTGATGTTATCATTTACCAATACAGTTAGTCCGCGCAAAGTTGGAATTACCATTCTGATCATGTTTATCGGGCTTCTGGGTGCAATACGCTCGATGGATTCAATAATTCGACGCTTTGAATCAGCTCCTGTGGATTCTGCCAATACGCGGAAAATGCTGGCTGTCGCTGCAGTAAAAATGGCAAATGATAAAACTTTTGGCGTCGGATTAAATAACTTTGGCGTGAAAATCAATTTGCCTTATAACTACTCCAGTCATATAGAAAGTGTCACCGATGAGTCGAAAGGTGGACTGGTTGAGACGATATATTTGAGCTTTGCGGCTGAAGCTGGCTGGCATACGATGGTAGTTTATTTCATTCTGTTATTCTATTTCTATTTTAAAAATATGAGTAATTTTGTGAAATACCAGAGATCTGATTATATCTGGGTACCCATCGGGCTTGCAGGCGGTTTAATGGGTATTTATATGGAATCTGCCCTGGAATGGGTACTCAAGCAATCCAATAATTTCTACCAGTTAATGTTATGCTTTGCCATTATTGGCAGTATGGATAGAATGTATAAGAATAAACAGAGCTTGAAATGGAAATTATGGAAACAAAAACTTAAGAAAATCAGAATAATTGAAAGGGAAAAAGGTTAAATTACATTACCCCGCTATTAATATGAATAAAAATAGATTTATCAGAATGATTTTAAATAATCCAGCTAACATTTTTCCTATTGTTTTTTGGAATTGCAGAATGCTGATCCTTAAGTTGCTGGGATACAAAACTATTATCTATAACATCCATTATGATTACTTCTTTGATATTTTTCTGCCTGTATATGAAAAACTCATCCTTGATAAACGCATCAAAATCTATTTCTCATGGCTAAGCACCAATAAAATCCTCAAAAATCATCTCATTAATATGATTGGCAAAAAAAGACTGATCTCAAATATTATATCTCCTTATATTTTAACTGACCTGTTCATTACCGGTGAAAATAATGGGCCTGATTTCCCCTTTTCACATTTCCCCACCAGAAAAATCCAGATTTATCATGGTACCGGAGTTTATACACACTACAGGAAAGCTGATGTGCTCTCAAGATTTGATATTCATTTTGCTATTGGTCCTCTCTATATCCCTTTCATAAATTCATTACCCTGCAAAGGTGAAAAAAACAGCAATCTTAGAATTGTCGGCTACCCTAAACTTGATAAAGTGATTGAACCGGATCCGGCATTGGTTAGCTATTTAACCGATCTTTATGGTATTAATGATAAATTCGTTATTCTTTACACACCCCACTGGAACGAATTTGGCTCCCTCCACGTTCTCGGTCTCGATATTACCAAAAATCTATCTCAGATTGCTGAAAACGTTGTTGTCCTGATTAAAGTCCATAATTTCCTCTTTACTGAATTTAAAGAGCAGAACTGGCATAAAAAATTGTCAGACCTCCAAAATAAATTTCGAAATATTAAAATCGTCTCTCGACCGAATACCCAGGAAGTTTATCCGCTGGGCGATATGCTGATCACAGATACCGGAACCACAGCTGCCCTGGAATACTCTTTGACCAGGAAACCTCTCTTTGTTTTCTTCAATCAGGGTTGGTTTGATCATCATAACAATACTGAAGTTGAAATGGATATTGTTAATACCTCCATCACCTTCACTACCATCAGTGAAATCGTCCAGTATGCCAAAGAAGTATATACAAAACAACCTGATATGATGAAAAAACTGGCAGCACAAAGTGCTAAACAACTCATCTTAACTAATAATAATCTCTTTAATCCCGGCAAAGCTACTAACATTGCCTGCCAGATTATTATAGAAGAACTCGGTATTTCATGATAGATAATCTAAAAAGAATCATTGTTGTTAACACTTTCGCTAATTATGGGCTGACTATTTCTCGCTTTTTTACGCAAATTATTCTCACCAGAATTCTCTTCCTTAATCTGGGTGAAGTTTATTATGGTTTCTGGGCTTTGCTCTGGTCTGTTTTCGGATATAGCCTGCTGCTTGATTTCGGCTTTGGCACTTCTGTTCAGAAATACACCGCAGAAGTTACCGTTACCAACGATTTTAATAAATATAATCACCAGCTTTCCACAGTTATGGTTTCATATTCTATTTTATCTCTTATTATAATTCTCGCCACCCTTGTTATGTCTCAATTCCTGGATAAATTATTCATTTTTCCGGCTGGTACGGACATTGTCTATTTCAAAAAAGTATTTACTTATTTCGGTTTTGGAGCTGCTTTAACCTTTCCTTCCGGGGTGTTTACTGAAATTCTGCGGGGATTGAACAAAATCTACCTCCGAAATATGATCTATTTTATTAATCTGCTGTTGAATTTTGCCGGCATTGTTATTATCTTTAAATTAAATTATGGTCTGTTGCAATTGGCAGTCTTTTCCATTTTCCTTAATCTGTTTACTAATATCGCAATGGCTTTATTCTGCTTCAAACTGCTCCCCAAAATGAGAATTACTCCCAGATTCTTCCAGCTCAATATGTTAAAAGAAGTGGTCAGCTTCAGCATCTTCGCTTATTTAATCATGTTTGCCAATATGATCATTTTTAAAACTGATCAGATTGTTCTCGGCGTCATGCTGGGCATCACGGCTGTTACTATCTACCAGATTTCTTCCCGCTCTGCAAATATGCTACTGCAATTTACACATCAATTCCAGGAAAGCCTTACACCCATTGCTGCTACTTTGCACAAAGATGGACAGCATGACAGATTACGTCTCATTCTTTTTAATTCAAACCGCATTATCGCAATCATTTCCACGCTCTTATTTATTATTCTCACCGCTCTCATAAAACCTGTCCTGCTTATCTGGCTGGAAATTGACCCCTCCAACCCACATTACGCAACTTCATACCAGGACATCATTCACATCGCTTACCTCATGAATCTCTCCATCTATCTCCTGCTTATCTTCCGCAGCGGCTCTTCTAAAGTTCTGCTGATGACTGGTTCCCACAAATTCCTCTCCTATGTTGCCATTGCCGAAAGCATCATGAATATCAGCTTTTCCATCATCTTTATTAATCTCATCGGCGTGGTAGGCGTCGCAATCGGTACCTTGATCCCCAACATCATTCTCGGTGTCTTTGTCATTTTCCCAAAAGCTGCCAAATACAGCCGGATTTCCATCAAAGAAACTATCTCACGCATCTACCTGCCACTCACCATCGTCTGTCTCCTGCCTCTCATATTCGTCAGCTATATTAATTATAAAATTCCCCTCCTTCATTGGAATTTATTCACACTTATATGGGTTTCGCTTGTTATAGCTGTTTTATATATTTTACCAACCTGGTTTCTTATGATCACCAGGCTCGAACGTGAAAAGATTTTCAATAAAATCTCCGGATTCATTCATAAAGCATGAAAAGTTCCGCTATGTTTCTTGATCGCGATGGAGTGATTAATCCTGATCCGGGATATATTAATGATCCTGAAGACCTGCAGCCATTCCCTTTCACTGCCCAGGCTATCAGAAACTTTAACCTGCTAGGACTTAAAGTTATTGTGGTGACCAATCAAAGCGGAATTGCCCGTGGCTTGCTGACGATTGATCAGATGAATGACATTCATCAGAAACTGATAGACCAACTGGCTGATGATCAGGCATATATTGACCGGATTTATTTCTCTCCCTACCATATTGACGGACATGTTGTCCCTTATAACATTCAGCATCTAGACAGAAAACCTGATCTTGGCATGTTTATTAAAGCCTGCTCCGATTTTAACCTTGACCCCGGCACTTCTTATATGATTGGTGACAGGATGTCTGATATGGTCTTTGCACATCGGGCAAAACTTGTTCCCATTCTCGTGATGACGGGCGATGGGAAAAAAGATTTATTGCTGAGATTAGCGCAGCATCCTGAATATGCGCCTGCTTTTGTCGCTCAGGATCTGCTGGCAGCCAGTTGGCTCATTAAATTGCTCAGAAAGGATTTGTAATGCTGATAAAATGGATTTGGATTGTGATTATCTCTCTGCTGCTTGTCAGCTGCGGAGTAGATGAGGTTGTTAAAAACAATGATAATATTCCGCCAGATACTGATGAACTTGCGATCGGAACTTCCGGTTCTCTCGAAATCATGACCTGGAATATCCAGAATTTTCCCAAAAGGGGCAGCGAAACTGTGGATTATATGGTGGATTTCATCACCCGCATTGATCCCGATATTATCTGCCTCCAGGAAATTGAAGATGGTGCAAGCTTCATAATGCTGGATAATGATTTGACTGAATGGGACAGCTTTAGAACTCATAGTGCTGCCTATGATATTAATCTCGCTTTGCTCTATAGAAATTCCGCCGATTTTCAGGTTATTTCTATCCAGGAACTCTTTGATGACGACTGGTTTGCCTTTCCGAGACCTCCTCTCCAGATCGAATTTACCTGGAATAATGAAATCTTTTACGTGATCAATAACCACCTCAAAGCCAGCGGCGGTGAAGAAAACGAACAACGCCGTGAACTCGCCTGCCTTGCCCTGGCTGACTATATCAATAATGATCTCCCGAACGAAAATGTTATCATCACCGGTGATATGAATGATCTGATTATTGATTCTCCTGATACTAACGTGTTCCAGGTGTTTCTTAACGATCCCGATAATTTCAGCTTTGCTGACTATGAAATCGCTTTTGGCTCTTCTAACTACTGGTCCTGGGGTAATGGAGCTTCTCACCTCGATCATATTCTTATCTCCAATGAACTATTCTCCGAATTTGCCAATTCCGGCTCGCTGATCGAAACTCTAAGGCTGGATGATTATCTTACCGGTGGCTGGAATACCTATGATCAATTTATCTCTGATCATCGTCCTGTGATCATTAGACTGCAATTCTGACATGTTTTCTAAAATTTATAAACTCCTTTTCTGCTCTATTCATCTGCCGCACGGCTTGCTATTCAGTCTATTCCTGCTGCTCGCAATCCTCAATATTCTCGATGCCATCTCCACCTGGAAAGTTGTCCGCTTAGGTAATCATAAAAATGAAAAAAATCCCCTTGCCAGAGCACTTTTCAATCTTATCGGTCCTATACCTGCCATGATCATCCTCAAAGGGCTTGCCCTCATTATTATTGCCTATATTTCCATTAATTATCGCAAATTTGAACCTGATATCAATACTTATATTATCATTCTCAATATCCTATATCTCTGGATCGTGATCCACAACTACAGCGTCCTCAAACGCATGAAACTCATCATCAAAAACGTATCCACCTGTATTAGTTAATCCCGGATATTCTCTAAATACTGCTGTTTATTTTTTCTACTCACCTGCCACCACCAGATAAGTACAGGAGTTATGAACGGTACTCCGGATATGATTTCTGGACGACCAGAAAATCTCCTGCCACTCTTCAATATCAGTTCAATTAAATCTTATCCGTTCCCCTCCGTCTCATCCGCGTTGTCCGTGTTCCATCT
>CAZAHZ010000089.1:0-11749 GCA_964485055.1 uncultured Candidatus Cloacimonadota bacterium | reverse complement strand
CCAGACAAATTCATCGTCCACCATTTTCTGAACCCGTCCATAACCAAAAGGAGAATGCACATTCCAGCTAAAAAGCAGCGTGTTTTCTTCACCTGGGATAGTTGTCATACTGATATTCGTATTGGTAAATCTACCTTCACCCAGATGAATCCCGCCTTCGCCCCAGACCAGTTCCGGTTCTCCACTGAAGTCAACCGCATTCAAGTTCAATCTTTCAGTATCAAAATTATCGGGGTCCTCATATTTCATGATGAAATAGAGCCTGTCCTGATAAACGCCCATGATCAGGGTAGATAAAGCCAGAGGATCAGAGGTTGGGATACCATCCGGATCGCCCACCGGATTGCCGTCTTCATCAAACATATTAATGTACATCTGGTAGCCATTCAAATAATCACCCTTTAATAAGGCGACTATTTCCAGCTCATTGACCTTATATACTCCCCGGCAATATTGATTGATATTTCGTCCACGACTGATCTCAGTGCCTTCTGCACCACAAATGGCTGTCCCATTTTCATTTATGTTCTGATAAGTAATCACTTCGTTCTCATAATCATCATTTATCTGACGCCAGCAGATGCTGGTTGTATTACTTCCCTGGAAAAACCCCGACTGATAATACAAGTATTCTGCTGGATAATCCCAATGCCACCAGCCTTCTTCAGGGCTTACCAGGTTTGCATTGCCATCATATTCCCAAAGCGTAACCCCAGCCTCAGTTTCCTGCCAGAGCCGGAAATTTCCATTAGCCATTGCCAGTATTCCATCGTAAAGATGGTCAAATTCCTGCCAGTCGTCCCAGAGTTCATTCCCGCTAAAATCTATCTTCATCAATACTCTTCCCAAAGCAGTCTGATCACAGGAAACTAAATATCCATCTTCTGCCTGTGCCACGTACAAAAACTCAATCATCTCGGTGCTGCTGTATAAGATGAGCGGTTCGTCCCAGAGCAATTCGCCCAGATCATTTACCTGCTGCAGGCAGACATTATCAGCAATATATAAAACATCGAGTGTCCCTTCCCGCTGATATAAATGAATATCATCAATATTAGAATCTGAAATGACCAGGTTAGCCCAGATCAAGTCTCCCATAGGTGACAGTTTTCGCAAGAAACTGGTTTCCTCCAACGTTGTGGAAATGATCAGGTTACCATTAATATCTGTTAGTATCTGGCTATTATTATCCCCGGCTTCAAACGATATTCCTTCTTCCCAGCCCGGATAATAATTTCCCTCACTGCTGAAATGCCAGAATGCCGCTACGCTCTCCTCGTTAATAGCCGTCTGGCAGCCTATATAACAGCCTCCGAAACCATCACTGACGACCTGAAAATCATAAGGTAAACATAATCCCACATAAACGCCGTTATCCTGCCAGAGAAACTCTCCCACCGGACTGATCTTCTGCACATAAATATCATATTCCTCACCTAATGAGAAACCCGGCTTATTGCGGGTATCATGCCAGGCTAAGATCAAATTGCCGTTATCGCTGCTGATTATCTGGCAGCGTCCCTGATATTTTGCTGCACCGCAAATTAGAATATCTTCCGCCCATAATGCGGTTCCATTGCTATTATAGCCCTGCAGATAAAGATCAGGTGAACCTGATTGAGAATCAGACCAGACAAAATAAGTGTTATCGTCAATAACAAGACCTCCGTTATTATACCAGAATAACGGATAATTCAGACTAACCGGCTTACCCCCTTCCTGCCATTGTAACTGACCATAAATAAGTGTACAACATGCCAGAAAGAACAATAAGATCATGATCTTCACCTTCATTTGGCTAACCTCCGTTTACTAATTTTCCCTTCATTGTATATAAACACTATTTTTTTCTGATTAACAAGGTATTTTACCAAAAAAATACCTGCTTCCAAATTCTAGAAGCAATTTCTGTTCCAGATACCACCGAAAGTACCCCCCAGTATTGCTGAAGTTTAAAAGAAGAAATAGAGTATAACAACTCAGCACAATCTGACATTATTTTGTTAGATTGTGCTGAGTTGTTATACAAAGTAGCCGGCAAAGAGGTTCGGGGGAGCTGCTAAGATAAAGAAAAGAAATAAATTCGGTAATAAAGAGGGAGAAGGTAATAATTTAGATTGACAGCAATAAACGTGAAATAAATTTGAAAGGCTCTAAGATATAAAACAGGAGAATAGATTTGAGAAAAATCTCGGGAACGGAACAGAAATATATCCGGAATTTTTGTATAATTGCTCATATTGATCATGGCAAGTCCACGCTTGCCGACCGGATGCTGGAAGAAACAGGCGTGATGCTGCATGAAGAGATGATAGAACAGGTTCTGGATAACATGGATCTGGAGCGAGAGCGAGGGATCACGATCAAATCTCATGCCATTCGACTTCCATATAAATATGAAGGCAAGATATATACATTGAACCTGATAGACACGCCGGGTCATGTGGATTTTTCTTATGAGGTGTCGCGGAGTTTATCATCGTGTGAGGGAGCATTGTTATTAGTAGATGCAGCCCAGGGCATCGAAGCCCAGACGATGAGTAACATGTATCTGGCACTGGAGAATAATCTGGAGATCATCCCCGTGATCAATAAGATAGACCTTCTCAAGGCAGATATAGACGGAACCTCGCATGAGATAGAAGAGACACTGGGCGTGAAAAAGCAGGATATCTATCGGGTGAGTGCCAAGCTGGGAGATGGAGTAAGTGAATTATTACGTAGCATCGTCGAGAAAATTCCACCACCGGCAGGATTACCGGAGTCCCCAGCCAAAGCATTGATTTTTGATTCATATTTTGATCCTTACCGGGGTGTGATCGTGCTGGTTCGCATGATAGACGGCGAATTACAGCGGGGAGATCTGATCAAGCTGTTTTCGAGTGAGAAAGAATTCAAAATAGATGAGATAGGTTATCTAGGCATAAAATTTATCGAGCGGGAAGGACTTTCAGCCGGCGAAGTGGGATATATAATCTCAGGTATCAAGGAAGTGGCAGATGCGAGAGTGGGAGATACGATCACCACCTCAAAATTTGGCTGCAAAGAAGCCCTGCCTGGGTTTGAAGAGCCTAAACCGATGGTATATTCAGGAATATTTCCGATGGACAAGGAAGATTATGCAGATTTGCGGGACAGCATCGCAAAACTTAAATTGAACGATGCTTCGCTGACTTATGAGCCGGAGAGTTCACTGGCACTTGGTTTCGGATACCGCTGTGGTTTTCTGGGAATGCTGCATCTGGAAATATTTAAAGAGCGGTTATTTAGAGAATATAAAGTTCAGATCATAGCAACCACGCCGAGTGTGAGATTCAATGTTCACCTGACTAATGGAGCATCTAAGGTCATTTATAATCCGATAGATATGCCTGATCCGGTGCGGATAGATTATATCGAAGAGCCGATCATGGATGTGGAAATTATAGTACCCATGGAATTTGTGGGTAACATCATGAAACTTTGTCAGGAGCGGCGGGGAATTCAGAAAGACCATCAGCATATAGACGAAAAGCGGGTATCGCTGAAATATGATCTGCCCTTGATCGAGATAATCTTTGATTTTTATGATAAGCTGAAATCAGTCAGTCGGGGTTATGCTTCGCTGGATTATCAATTCAAGGAATTCCAGAGATCAGCAGTGGCAAAAGTGGATATTCTGATCAATGGTGAAAAAGTGGATGCCATGAGCTTTATCTGCCATGAGAGCAAAGCTTTCAGTTGGGGAAAAAGTGTGACGGAGAAGCTGCAGGAAGTGATACCACGGCAATTATATAAAGTGGCATTGCAGGCAAGCATCGGCTCAAAGATAATAGCGCGAAGCACGATCAATGCCATGCGAAAGAATGTGACAGCCAAATGTTACGGAGGCGACATCACTCGTAAGCGCAAGCTTCTGGAAAAGCAGAAAGAGGGCAAGAAACGGATGAAAGAGATCGGAAGCGTTCAGGTGCCGCAGGAAGCATTTCTGGAGGTATTAAAGGCAGAGCGTGATTAGAGAAGAGGCAATATCAGGGCAGGAAAGAAGTAAGAAACCATTACATCTTCTTGCCGGAATATATAGTAATCATAATCTGGGGTGTGATCAGAACAGAATTCAATGTAAAAGCCTTGCTAAATCTTGGTTTTTTGAGTATAATCTGTTCAGTAGCAGCATATTATTTGTGGAATAAGGCAATTGAGGGAATAGGCGTAAAGATCACATCCAATCTGATATTATTTATGTCCCTGGTGAGTATAATAGCAGGGATAGTGAGTTTTGGCGAAAAACTGACGCTTCAGATCATGGTTTCGGCAGTATTATTGCTTTCCGGAGTCTGGCTGGCATCAAAAACTCCCAGAGGTGAGGAGTTTTAATTTT
The DNA here is from genome assembly GCA_964485055.1 of uncultured Candidatus Cloacimonadota bacterium. Taxonomy (GTDB): domain Bacteria; phylum Cloacimonadota; class Cloacimonadia; order Cloacimonadales; family TCS61; genus Stygibacter. The sequence goes on along the minus strand of CAZAHZ010000089.1, from coordinate 7,389 downwards.
CTTATACTTGGAATAAATAATGCTTAAATAATAATAGAGAAAAAAGCGGAGGAAAGATATAATGAAGTTCAAGGTTATGATATTGTTTATTATATCAGTTTTACTAATACTGGTATCAGGTTGTGCGCAGCCGAATGATCCGGAATCCCCAGAAACGGGAACAGAATATCTGGAATTGCAGGCAGTATATGAGACGGAGGGCTATGTAGCAGATTTGGAAGTGTATGATGATTGTGTATATATTGCCGAAGATGAGGGCGGATTTTCCATATTTGATGCTCAGAGTGATACGTTGATAGTAAGGCAAAGAGAGTATTTTGATGGAGCTGACACAATCAGTTTTACTAATATCAAAAAGTTGGCAGTAGATGAAGAAAGTAATAAAATGCTGATATATAATAAGTATAGTTCTCATGCAGGAATACATGTATTTGATATAACAGACCGGACATATCCTATTTGGCGGTTATGGCATACCGGCAATAGTGCAGATATAAGTGATCTGAAAGTAACATCCATTGACAGTACACATTTTCAATATTACTGGGTAAATTTGGGGACGGAATATAGTTCAGGCAAGTTTATAAAAAATGAGACGGGAGAGGGTTGGAGTATTAGCTCAGAGTTAGAAAATTATTTTGGATCAGATATAGTAAATTTTGATGAGCATCTTGATACGGGGATAATTTATTGCGCCAGTAAACAGTTAGGGATGAGGATAGTAGAGAAACTTTATGAGTCATATTTAACTTTTCCGCTTTTGGGTACAATAAGTACCATTGGACAAACAATCACTGTCAAGGTTGTTGACAATATTGCCTATCTTGGGAACCGTGAAGAGGGAGTCAATGTAGTTGATATATCCGATTTGAATAATCCGATAGAACTTTTTAATTATGACACCACAGGTCTGGCATCAGATTTAGCAGTAAATGCAGAGCTGAATATTTTTGCTTTGGCATCAACGAGTGGAGGAGTGTATTTATTTAGTGGACCGGAAGGAGAAATACGCAGGCTTCAGCGGATAGATGACAGTGAGATAGGCTATACGAATCTTGTCAGGCTTAGGGGTAATTTGCTGTATGTGGGCACACGTTACGGTGTGTATAAATATGCGATAATAAATTTATAAAGAGAATATAAAGGAGAACGAAATGAGAAAAGCATTATTAATGGTGATATTGGTCAGCCTGGCAATGTTGAGTGGTCAGGTGGAATGGCAGGACGATGGAATCCCAGTACGTCAGGGAGTAAATATTGAATGGTTTAGAAGTGCAATAGATATTCCTGGTGGTGGCTGTGTATATACCTGGAGTGATACAAGGCTTGGTGACCGAGATGTTTTTGCACAGCGTGTAGATGATGCTGGCAATCTAGTGTGGGGAGCAGAAGCAATATTAATAAATGGCGTGATAGACCGTCAGGAAGATATTGTGGTGATCAATGGAGCAGCGGATGAAACGATTTATGCCTGGGTAGATTTCCGAAATGAAATAGGCGGTGATATTTATGCCCAGAAACTGGATGGTGACGGCAATATCATGTGGGCAGAAGAAGGCATCCCGCTATGCTTGGCAGAAAATATACAGATAACACTGAATATAGTAAGCGATGACGAAGGTGGAGCCTATGTAATCTGGCTTGATGACCGAAATGTAGGTGGAACGGATATATTTGGAACTCACATACTCAGCGATGGCAGTGTAGCCGCAGGCTGGGATGTGGACGGCAACCCGATAGCAGCAGCCAGTGGCATTCAGGATCAGCATACATTCTGGGCAGATGGGGAAGGTGGAGCAATCTGCGTCTGGCATGATGCCCGAGATTCAGGTAATGAGAATTTATATATGCAGCGAATTGCAGCAGATGGTTCGCAACTCTGGGAAGAAGGTGGCTCAATATTATGTGATGCACCTGCGATACAGGAAAGCTGCAAGATGTCCCCAGACGGTATGGGAGGATTTATCATAACCTGGAGTGACCGCCGTTTTGAAGAAAGTGGAGATATATTTGCCAATCGGATAGATTTGGATGGTAACGTACTCTGGGCAGAGGATTTAGTGGTTTATGCCGGAGCCGGGACACAGAGAAATCCGCGTATTACTCAGGCTGCTGATGGTGGTGCCTTAATAGCCTGGGAAGATGGTCGGAATGACGGAGATTACAAGGATTTATTTACTCAAAAGATCAGTATAAATGGAACAATAGAATGGTCAGTAGAAGGTGAGATAGTAAGTGATGAAGCCAATCATCAATTAAATCCACGCCTGGAAGGAGATGCCACAGGCGGTTGCTGGATCATCTGGGATGATGGTCGAGATGGTGATTTCCCGCATATAAATATCTTTGTTCAACATTTTGATGTAAATGGAACGGCGTTGCTGGAAACAGATGGTCGCGTGGTATGCGATGCTTTTGGAGTGCAGGAGTCACCATTGATCAAGAAAGATTCCACCGGACAGATATTTTTGATCTGGGGAGATAACCGCACCGGCTCAATCGGAATTTATCATCAGTTGATAGATGATTCAGGGAACATGCTTCTGCAAGATAACGGAGCCTTAGTCTATTATGGATTATGCGGTGATGGAACGGATTTCCGGATGCTGGGTAAAAGTAACAGCCGAATGTTATTCTGGAAAGATACTCGCAAGGCAGTGGTAGCCAGTCAGATATATGTGCAGACATTGCTGAATGACGGCAGTTTTGGTTTAATAGAAGATGGTGTGCCGATCACGGAGATGACAGAAGCTAATCAGGAGAATCTGCAGTGTGAATTATTTGGAGAGAATGCGGTGTTAGCCTGGGAAGAATTACGAGGTGATAAAACAAAGATATATTGCCAGATGGTTGATGATTCTGTGAGCTATATGTGGGGAGATATGGGACTTCAGCTAAGTGATCGTGATACAAATCAATCGCTTGCTCATTTATCAGTGTACAACGATGCCTGTTATGTGGGCTGGTCTGATGTGAATAATGATGATTTCGAAAATCCTATTTATCTGATAAGTGCCCAGAAAGTGATTGATGGCGCGATACAATGGGATAGCGAAGGAATAATAGTAGCAGATAATCCTGGAGACGATGTATTAAGTGATGTAGTGGATAATTATTTTATCTGGGAATTACAGGTGCCGTCGGATTTCAATGTTTATGTGAGCAAGGTAACTGAAGATGGAGCAATAGCAGAGAACTGGGCAGAGAATGGACTACTGGTCTGCGGAGCACCCGCAAATCAGCAATATCCGAAGGGATTGATGACTGCGAATGGTTTGCTGGTAGTTTGGGAAGACCTGCGGTCAATGGAAGATACGGATATTTATGGACAGATGCTTGATTCTGACGGAACAGCACTTTGGGCAGATGGCGGAATAACCTTAGTGGCGGAAATGGAGGATCAATCCGGCTTCAAAATGCAATATTACCAGAATAATATATATATAATCTGGTCAGATATGCGTGGAGGCTTAGATTACGACATATATATGCAGAAATTTGACCTGAACGGCAACGAGCAGTGGGAAACGGGTGGAATACCTGTTGCAGTTAAACCCAATCAGCAGGCAAATCCCGCCTTTACTATTATTGATAACACAATAATGATCTACTGGGACGATGTGATAAATGAAATTGATGTTGACCTGTATGCCAAGAAGATCAATACAGATGGCGAACTAATGGAAGGCTGGGATCCGGATGGTTTACTGATCTGCGGAGCAATCAAGAGCCAATTGAATCCAATGGCTGTAACGGATGGAGCAGAATATTCGTATGTGATCTGGAGTGATTTCCGTTCTTCAGGCAAAACAGATATCTACAATATTTACGCTCAGAAACTGAGGCAAACATTTAATGCGATGGATGAAAATGAACTGGCTAAGAAATTCAATATCAATCTTAACAATTTCCCGAATCCATTCCGGAACGGGACAATACTGACTTTTAACCTGGGCAGAGAATATCTTCAGGATGCCGTTGTGGACATTTTTAATGTGAAAGGACAAAAAGTGAGAACTCTGGAGGCAGAGACGAACCGGGTATATTGGGATGGTTGCGATAATAGAGGCAAAATGACAGCTACCGGAGTTTACATGTATCAATTTAAGAATAAATATTTTACCAGTGAAACGTCGAAAATGATAAGGATAAAATAGCAATTGTGATGTAAAGAGCAGGCAAAACCAAAAGGGGTATTAAAATGAGAAAGGTATTTTTTATGATATTGGCAGCAGTAGTCCTGAATCTCTGGGCACTGGACCCAATCTATCATACTAATGAGGAGATAATTGCGGAACTGGATTCATTGCAGCAAGCCAACTCCGATATAATGTTGATTCGTGAATTGGGTGTGACGGCAACAGATGGTCAACCGATCTATGCCGTAAAAATTTCAGATAACGTGGAAATAGATGAAGATGAGCCGGCAGTACTCTTTCTGGGACAATGCCATGCCGAGGAAGTGATGGGCGTGGAGATCAGTATGGCAATGATCAATGATATCCTATTATACCGGTGGACAACTCTCTATGGTTTCTGGATTAATAGTATTGAGATCTGGATAGTTCCCACGCATAATCCTGAGGGCTTGCAGGTGGTAACGGATGAATGGGATACATCTTACCGTAAAAATAAAAGCGACACAAATGATAACGGCATCTTTGATTTTATTCCTGGTGTAGGTAATGATATAGATGGTGTGGATCTTAACCGGAATTACGGTTTTAACTGGGTGCATAGTGATACTCTGTTGACACCGGGAAGCAATGAGCCCTATGACTACTATCGTGGACCTGCACCCTGGTCAGAAGTGGAGGCACAATATGTGCGCCAATTGGCAGATGAACAGCACTTTATTTATTCCGTTGCCTGGCATTCATCGCGGACGGGCAATTTAGCGGAGCAGGTGATCTATCCCTGGAACTGGGAATACAACAAACCTTGTGCTGATCTGGCATTTCATGCCAGCCTTGCCAACACAGTTGCGCATCTGATAGAGAATGAGACTGGTTCGGGATATTATGAGCCCTCGGCAACAATAGGCAGGAATTCCAAAGCCCATGACTGGTTTTATAATGAATACGGTACTCTTCAGTTCGAGATAGAAGCAGGAACAATGAATCTACAGCCGGGACCAGTGTTGCTGGAAGATACCATAACCCGCTGTATAGAAGCACCCTACTATTTAATGAGACGGGTTCTGGGATTTGGTGCGGATGCAGCTATGATGACGGGACATATAACTGATGCAGTCAGTGGAAATCCACTGGTAGCTGAATATTTTATCGAAGAAAGAAGATCACCCTCATTCACGCCGCGATTTAGTGATGAACTTTATGGACGCTTCTGGTGGCAGTGCCTGCCTGGCAGTTATACCCTCCATGTTCGCCAGAAAGGTTATGCCGACTCCGTCCGAACCGTGGTGGTAAATAATTCCATGTGGACGAATCGGGAAATAGCATTGCAGCCTCTGGCAGCAGCAAACCTGACAGGAGCAGTAACATATTCCGGTGAACCGGTTGACCTGATAATTAAAGTATGCCATGAGATGGGAGATGAATATTTTACGATGCCTGCCCTGGACTTTGAATATGACATTGACTGGTGGGAAGGACCGGTAGAACTGTTATTTATAGCTGGTGGATATACCACACAATTTGTGAATTTAGACCTGGCTGCCGGCGAAAATCAATATAATATTCAGATGCAGGAAGAAGTAGTGCTGTTCTCAGAAGACTGGTTGGGAGACTTCTCGCAGTGGAATGTGGATGGTGACTGGTATATAGGCTTAGAACCGGAATATGGATTGCCCTGTGCCAAAGATACAGCCGACCGTTTTTATGCCAATGCTTCTGAGAGTATCTTAGAGATTGAAGGTTTTTTCAATTTCCATGGAGCAAGTAACCTCAGCCTGGAAGTGTTGAATAAATATCATACTGAACATGGTTATGACTTCTGCCAGGTGCAGGTCAAGGTTGATGGCAGTGATAACTGGGAAGATGTAAGCTCCCTGTCCGGAGTGAGAGGCTGGCATGTTGACCATTTTGATCTTAGTGATTATGAAAACACTTATTCCCGAATCAGATTCAGACTGATCACAGATGATACGGCAGATGATCCAGGCTGGTGGCTGGGTGAGATGAAACTGGTTTCCGCAACAGCAGTAGCTGAGCAGGAGAACGAACTTCCGGCAATTACATCCCTGAGCGCCAGTTACCCTAATCCATTCTTCCTGGCTAATGGCAGAAGCAGTGCTTGTCAGATAGATTTTTCTATTGCCGAGGCAAGTGAAATAGATTTATCGGTTTATAACCTTAAGGGACAAAAAGTGCGTACTCTGGTATCAGAACCGATGCCTGCTGGAGAACATAGGATCAGTTGGGATGGACGAAATAATAAAGGTCAGATTACAGGTAGCGGAATATATTTTTATCAATTGAGAACAGAGTCAACAACCTTAAACAGAAAAATGATATTAATTAAATAGATGGAGGCAAAGTGAAAAATATTTTAATAATAATGCTGTTGATCCTGGCGTTTGCGAGTTTAAATTCTACTGTGAATTATGAAAACAATAGCGATTATATTGATATTCAAATATCAAATGCAGATGAATTATCAACGGAAAACGGAGTGTATTACAGTACATTAGCATTTCCTGCCAGAGAAGTAAGCCTGGAAATAACAGATTCTGAAGTAAATATATTTGACAGAGCAGGAAATCAGATAGAATCCCAAAGACAATTAGCTTCAGATAGAATTGCCTTAGAAGAAACAATGATCATGCGTGATCTGATCATGCATAGAATACGAATAGAACTGGAAAGAGATGAAGCAGGTCTAACCTCAATTATAGATAATGCCACGATACGTTTACGGGCAACGGGTGCAATTGAGAATATCAATGCGGTTTCCTCTGTGTTCGCTCCGATATACAGTAAAGTGGCGGATAATTATGAGACCTCATATCTACGAAATCTGCCGGAAATGCCGGCAAAAATGCTGATAATTTCTCATTCCAACCTGACTAATCTGAGTTATTTCACAAACTGGAAAAATGAACGCGGCATTGCCACTGAAGTTCTCTTCAAGAGCGATCTGGGAAATACGGCAGCAGAGATAAAATCTTATATTCAGGAAGTGTATGATACCGAGGAAAATCCGCCGGATTATCTGCTGTTGATCGGTGATGTAAATGGTGCTTTTGCCATTCCTGCTTATTATCATTCTTCCGATAATGATGTTACGGATCATCCTTTTACTTTGCTTGACGGAGATGATTATTTTCCGGAGATGATTGTAGGTCGCTTCTCCATTGATCAGGCTGATAACCTGAATACGATCATTTCCAAGGTTTTAAGTTATGAGAAAACCCCATATATGGAAGAT
>CAZAHZ010000088.1:0-11755 GCA_964485055.1 uncultured Candidatus Cloacimonadota bacterium | reverse complement strand
CACCGCTGGGTATTTCCAAGTGGGGCACAGGTGACGACCATTAAGTAAGCAATTTCTGCAATTTATTAACTGCGATTAGAAAATATGGCATTTTATGACTCCCTGCCCATTGCCTTCGCCCCTTGAAGATCGTGCCGTAGCCTTCCTGTCATCCATAGCTTCAGCGTCGGGGGAATGCCTGATTTTATGACTTACTGCCATCCTCCTGAAATGAGATTGTTCAGTTTTTTATTATGTATTTTCCCGATAGGTGATATATTTGAATAGCCCCACGTAGTCGAAATACGACAACCTGGGGCTATTATAGTATCTCCCTTTCAGGGAAAAAGTCAATTCATCTCTGATTGACAAATCCGGAGAAAATGTGCACGAATATATATTTAAGCTGCTCCTTGTCCTTATTTTTCAATAGATTAGTTTAAACAGTCCCGGCTTAACCTTCATTTAAATCTTAATAACTCCGGCATCTGCCAAAAGGTGCCCGGCAATATCATACATATTGCTGACCTTGCCTATTGCCAGTTGATCATTCACACCAAAGAAATTGAGGCATGTACCGCAGACCAGGATATCCACTCCACGATCAGCGAGTATTTTCAGATTAGGCAAAGAATCAGAATTATGCAGACAAAGAAATACGCCTGAATTCATAAAAAGAAGTCTTTTCGGAGGTTCTTGAAGTTCTGTTAAGGTAAAAGTAAAGGCTTTCATCAATTTTTTACCCAGTTCTTCAGAGCCGGTTCCAATTGCGTCAGAAGCTATGAATATCGTTTTACCGGCGATTTTATGCGATTCTTGTTCTTTGCCTGTGTTTGTTATTATTCCTGGTTCGGCATAGATAGTAAATTCGCCTTTTAATTCATTAATTTTAATGAGTTTATTACCTGTTTTTTCAAGAAACCTGCTGACATTATCACGCGCTGCTTTATTGTCCACAATAATTTCCAGTTTATCAAAGCCCCCTTTTTCCAAGGCTTTTTTAGTTTCTAATACGGGTTTGGGGCAATCCAATCCTCTAACATCAATAATTTTTTTCATAATATTTTACTCCTTTTTTTTCTTTAACCAGATGTATTCCATCAAATTGTATCTGATATTCACGACAGATTTGTTCGAGTTCAGGCGTGTCTTTTTTGCGTACGAGCAAAGCAAAACCGCATTCTGCAGATATTTCCCGTGGAGTTGGGATCAATTCAAAATCCAGCTTCAGCTCTTTGAAGATGTCTTCGGCTTTCATAGCCGTATGGGTGCTGTTAAATGTTATCACAACATACGGCTTCATCTATGCAGTTCCTTCAGTAAACTGATAATCTGATCAATTTCTTCTTTAGTATTAAAATATCCGGGTGATAACCGCAAAGTTCCTCCTGAATTATAAGTTCCGATAGTTTTATGAGCGCTGGGAGCACAATGCAATCCCATCCGGGAGGCAATTTCCGCTTTATCCAGTTCCCAGGCTAATTCAGAAATACTCCACCGTCTGGAAGTGATAGACACCACTCCGCACTGAATTTCCTGGCTTAATTGACTGTGGATATTGATTTCTTCGATGGCAGCCAGTTCCTGCAGAAGGTAGTTAGTTATCGAGCGTTTTTTCTCTCGTATTGTAATTAAACTTGTTTTCAGGATAAATTCTAATCCTGCTTTCAAACCACAAATTCCCGGAATATTGGGTGTTCCACTCTCCAGTCTGTCTGGTAGCTCTTCCGGCTGAAATTCTTCGGTACTTCGGCTACCTGTTCCTCCCTGAATTAAAGAGTCTATTTCTACATTCTTTCCCACAAATAAACCTCCCGTTCCCATCGGTCCCAGCAAGCCTTTATGTCCCGGAAAACAGACAACATCATAATCATCACTTTTCACGGGTAATGAGCCGATAATCTGGGCAGCATCAAGGATCACAGGAATGTTTCTTCTCCGGGCACGCCGGGCAATTTCCTGATATGGAAGAACATAACCATTCACATTAGAGGCTGCCGTGAATATCAGCAGATCAGGTTTCTTATTCATTTGCTCTTCCAGATACTGCCAGTCTATTTCATAATCTTTGATCCTGAATTGCTTTATAATAACAGCCTGATGACTTTCCAGCCAGCGTAAAGGTCGCATCACGGAATTATGTTCCAGCGGTGAGGTTAGAATTGTATTTCCTGGTTTGATCAAGCCTTTAATGGCAATATTCAAAGCCTGAGTAGTATTCAGGCAAAAGCAGATGCGGTCTTCGGAACTGGTTTCCAGCAGTTCTGCCAGCAATTTCCGCGTTTCATATATTATCCTGGATGCTTCACGTGCTGTCCGATATGATGAACGTCCGGCATTTGCTCCAATACTGGTGATAAATTCCGCAACTGCAGGCGCAACTCCCGGTGCTTTGGGATAACTTGTGGCGGCATTATCCAGATAGATCATTATCTTTCCTCCAGTATTTCAGACGCAGACCGGTTTTTGACTGAGGAATAATCGCTGATAACCATCTGCAAAGATTTGTTATAACTGCTCATGGGCAGCCAGATTTTATGATAAGACATCTACACCTCCGTTTAATTTTTCACAGCTAATCTGCAAAACCGAGGTGCATTACGATTATGGCAGAATAGCTGCTTTTGCACTCCTGTTACCAAATCTACCTGATCTGGTATCATTTACTCAGAGTCATCTGCAATATTGATACTTCACCATAACTTTTTCTCCTTATCTATAACGAAACCATAATTTATCTGAAACTTATAGCTGTCCAATAATTTATGATTTTGGTTATTTGTTGCCAGCTTACGGTTTATTTTTTTTCTTACTTTTTTATATCTGGGAGGTGAAATGACAAAGATCATTGATAATAATTTTATTAAATCCCTGGTTGACCAGTTGCGTCATACAGGTACTCAACCCGCTGATTTCTATCGTATTACATTGATTATATCGCAATTGCTGACTTATGAGGTTCTTAAATCCGAAGAATATTCCTCTGCTCCGATTCCGGTCTGGACTAACGAGCCGTATTCTGCCACAATTTTTGATCAGAAACAGATGGTGATTTTGCCTGTTCTGCGGGCTGGAATAGGTATGCTGGACGGTGTTCGACACCTTTTGCCAGCCGCCCAGATTCAGATTTTAGGTATGTACCGCAATGAAGATACACTGGAACCTGTCTGGTATTATAACAAGCTGCCGGAAAGCATGCACTCTCTACACGCTGTTCTCGTTGATCCTATGCTGGCTACAGGTGGCTCTCTTTCTGATGCCGTCCGTGAACTGAAACGTCATAATTGTGCCCGTATCACCATTCTGGCAATTGTTGCCTCTCCCGAAGGTATCAGCAGACTGGAAGCCGAAGCTCCTGACGTCAATATCTACGTGGCTGCCCTTGATAAGTGCCTGAATGATAATGGCTATATTATTCCCGGACTCGGTGACGCTGGTGACAGAATCTTTAATACATGAATAATAATTATCGTAAAAAAACCTTTACAAAAAATCCCTTATTGACAAACGGGGAACATGTCGTCTGGACAATAATGACATGATAAAAGGAGGTAACTATGGCAGTAAAAATAAGTGAAGCATGTGTTGGATGCGGTGCTTGCGTTGGTGTTTGCCCCGTTGAGGCTTTATCATTAGTTGACGATAAGGCTGTTTGTGATGCAGATATTTGTGTTGATTGCGGTGCCTGCGTCAGCGAATGCCCCGTTGAGGCTATTTCTTTATAGTCTTTTCCAATTCAGAAGTTATGAGCCGGTTTCGAGCCGGCTCTTTTTTTTTCTATTTCTCACCTGCCTCCAGGTAAGCAGTAATCAATTTTAAGGTGTTTTCCACAGCTTTGATATGTGAGCGTTCATATCCGTGCGAAGCTGCCACTCCTGGTCCTATCAATCCGTGCCTGATGTCATATCCGGCTCGCAGTGCAGCTTCCACATCACTCCCATAATAGGGATAGATGTCCACGGCAAAATTCAATTTGTGCTCTTCTGCCAGGCTTATCAATCTGTTCGTTATCTCATAGTCATAAGGTCCGCCAGAATCCTTGGCACAAATTGAAACTTTCAATTCATCCGTAGTCAGATCATCACCTACAGCTCCCATATCAACTGAGATCATTTCCTGTGTATCCGCCGGTATTCCACTGCTGCCACCATGTCCAACTTCCTCATAAGAAGTAAAAAGCAGTGAAACCTTTCTACTCAGTTTCAGTTTATGATCCGCTCCCATTTTTGCCAGTGCCAGAAGTATAGCCGCTGAGAGCTTGTCATCTAGATGCCGGGATTTTATATACCCCGATTTTGTTACCTGCGTGCGGGGATCAAAGGACACAAAATCTCCTGCTGATATCCCCAGTTTCCTGGTTTCTTCTTCATTATTAACTATCTCATCTACCACCACTTCCACAGTCATATCCGTTCGTTTTTCTGTAGAAATATCCTTGTTCACATGAGCTGCCGGCTCACATAAATGGACAGTCGCCGAATATTCTTTACCCTTACGTGTATGAATGGTCACATTCTCATTCTCAATATTCTGGAATGGATACCCGCCAATCGTGGTCAGACGCAATCTGCCATTGGATTTCACGGCTCGCACCATCGCTCCCAGAGTGTCAATATGGGCTGCTAACACCAGATGTTCACCTTCCCCACCTAAAGTCACCAGCACTGAACCCTTATTTGTCCTTTTGGCTTCGTAACCAATTTCTCTCAACAAATTCATCAGATATTCCGTTACTTTAATAGTATATCCGGAAGGGCTGGGTATGGCACATAACGCTTTCATCTGCTCTACTGCAAAATTAATATAAGCCTGCATACTTCTTCTCCTTGCTCTTATTTAATTAAATATAAAATGAATTATACTCACTTGACTTCAACAATCCCTTTGATATTGAGAAGTGAGGTTTTTAATTTCTTCAACTGCACTTTATCCTTGATCTCGATCAGTAATTCTATCTCTTCATGGTCACCCGACAATTTTGAGGAACTAGTAAGCGTGGTTACCTTCATTTGAGCCAGCAGCGAAGTGATGTCATAATTCAATTTCGGTCGAGGCAGAGCAACCAGTCCTAATCTGATCACTGCCGGATTTTTCTCTTGGGAGTCTTTCTGCCAAAGCAGGCGCAGCAGCCGTTCCGGTTCACGCTTGCAAAGCTGCTGAAAAGCAGGATTGGGACAATCCCGGCGATGGACGCTCAATCCCCGTCCCCGTGTAATATAACCGATGATCTCGTCTCCAGGCAACGGATTGCAGCATCGGGCAAAATTGATCATCAGGTTTTCCAGACCCTCAATCTCGATAAAGGGCTTCGACGATTCCGTGGAATACTCCCTATCCTGTCCCGGAAGAGCCGAACTCTCAGGAGGCTCGTTATCCGGCAGCAGATATTCCAGCACCTTGCCCATCAACAGGTTTCCCAATCCCAGATCAGCATAAAAATCTTGTAATCCCGAATACTTTAACTTCTTTGCCAGTTCGATCACCACCTGCTCATTTATTCGCAGTTCATTCTTTTTGATCTCTTTATCAAAGATACTCTTTCCCAGTTGTTTTGCATCTTCCAGTTCCTGTTTCCGAAACCAGCCACGCACTCTCTGTCTCGCCCGCGGTGAACCAAGTATTTCTATCCAGTCCCTGCCCGGTTTCACATTTTTTGCGGTTCTCACCTCTACCAGGTCACCGTCATTTAACAAATATCGCAACGATACATGCCTGCCGTTCACCCGGACAGACTTACAATGCAAACCAATATCCGTGTGCACGGCAAAGGCAAAATCAAGTGGCGTGGAACCTATCGGCAATTCCACATAATCATTTGCAGGCGTTTTTACGATGATCTTATCACGAAAAAGTTTATCCTTGAGTATTGTCACAAATTTTTCCGGCTGCTCCTGCTGATACAGGTTCAATAAGCCCCTCAGCCAGCTTACCTGCTCATCAAAGGCTGCATCCAGCTTGTATTGTGAGGACTTGTCTATCATCCTCAAATCTTCGTATTCCTTATATTTCCAGTGCGCGGCTGCGCCTTCTTCGGCATTATGGTGCATCTCCTTAGTCCTGATCTGGACTTCGATCTTCCTGCCTTCCGCTGAGATGATCACTTGGTGCAGCGATTGATATCCATTAGCCTTGGGCTTGGTGATATAATCCTTATATGCACTTATCAAAGGCTGATAATGTGTATTAATGATCCCCAGCACTGCAAAGCAGTCTTCTACATCCGAAGTGATGATCCTGATCGCATAATAATCATTGATATCATTATAGGTGATATTTCGCTGTACTTTTTTGCGGAATATTGACCAGAAATGCTTACTGCGTCCCGAAACCTCTGCTGAAATTCCTTCCTCTGCCAGCAATCCAGTTACTTCGCTGCTGAAATCACTGATAAAGGTATCACGGAATGATTTCTTCTCCCTGACAACCTGATACAATTCCTGATAGGTCTCTGGGTAGAGATATTTCAGGCAAAGGTCTTCCAGTTCTCGCTTGATCTCCTGCATTCCAAACCGGTTAGCCAGTGGAACATATATTTCCAGCGTCTCCTGGGCTATTATATGCTGCTTCTTGTCTTTGAGATGCTCAAGTGTCCGCATATTATGCAGCCGGTCTGCTATTTTGATAAATACCACCCGCACATCACGCGTGATCGCCAGAAGCAGCTTACGGTAATTCTCCGCCTTACGTACTGATTTACCCGTTGAATATGACAAATAACTGATTTTGGTGACTGCATCTACCAGCTCTGCTATCTCGCTGCCAAATACTCCCGCTATCTCTTCTTTTGTAAATGTGGAATCCTCCACCACATCATGCAGTATGCCGGCAATGACCGTATCCGTATCCAGACCCAGTTCAGCTATGATCATCGCCACTGATAATGGGTGTATTATATATTCCTCTCCTGATTCCCGCTTTTGACCTTTATGAGCATTATCGGCAATCTCTACTGCCTTTTTCACCGCTTCAATATCTAATTGCGGATTGATCTTATTAAAGGTGGGAAAAAAATTATCCCTGGTTATTTCCTGATATTCCATTTTCCTCTTTCAGGCAGAAACGCAGCCTTCGCAAGCCCTTCTCCTTATTTTGATGTACCCTCTCTCTGCTCTTCTTCCGGCATGCCTTCCAGTAGCGATGATCGTAGTTCCTCAATCTGGTAATCATAGAAACTTAGACAGAGAAAGCCAAACACCCCTTCTCCGTTTGTTAGTATATGGGCATGATAAAAAACCTGGTCAACATTATTTTTCTCACTTTAATGTCAAAACTTTTTCCTTTACCCACCAACCGTCAATCATCTCAAAATATTTCCTTTTCATCTCCATAAATCCCTTCCCTTATCAACCTCCACCCTCTTCACAGATTCTTCTCGGCTTTACTATAATCCCTTACCAGTCGCACACGAAACGACACAACAAAAAAATGTGGTATCGTTTCGAGTGCAATTTACAGGGGACTGTGGGGAAGCTGAGAAGAATCTGTGGAGAAGGTGAAAACAGGGTGAAAAATAATTTTTCTTGCCTGATACAGAGCAATAAAAAAAAATATCCAAAGGACAGATCGTCAAAGAATTTTTTATAGAAACAAGGGGGCAGCAGTGATCGTATTTACAAAAAAACCATTAGAGAAACTGAGCTGGTGGCAAAAATTGTTGAAAAAACAGATAGAAGAAAATTTGATAATAGAGATCAACAATCTTTTAGCAAGTAAAAATATCCTCGAAATCACACCTGATGACATAAACCGGATAATCGTCCGCTACGGAGCAGTAGCTTTTACGAAGAATCAGAGGAGATTTTTAGGTTACTATCATCTATATCTGCAGAAATGTCTGGAAGATAAAAAGCTCAGCGAAAAGGAGATAGCAGAACTGGCGCAATTAAAGGTATTGCTGAACTTACCGGACAAGGTGATCAAGCAGACACATCAGGCAGTGGTGAGCCGTCTTTATGGCATGGAGCTGGAGCGTACCATAACAGATGGCAATATCAGCGATGAGGAGCAGCATTTTTTACAGAATCTGAGTGATAATCTGCTATTATCAAAAGAAAAGACCGAGAAGATATTGGAAGAACAAGCAAGCAAGCGGGTTAATAATATTTTAAGCGAAATAATGTCAGATGAACGGATCACACCCGAGGAAGAAGAGACTTTTAACGCTTTAGTACAGAATTTGGGAATTAGACCGGACATAAAAATTCAAACGCGACAGAATTTTGAGCGTTATAAATTATACTGGAGTCTGGAGAATCAACCCTTACCGAAAGTGGACGCCGGTATAGACCTGCCGGAAGATGAGAGCGCCTGCTTCAGTTCTGATGGCGGATGGTTTGAATCCCGCAGTAAATCAAGGCAAACTGATTGCAGCATGATATCCGGCTGCCGGGGACCAGCCAAAGATGTGTCCTGGCGTACAGGGTATCCTGGAGAAATAGAAAAAGATTCTGATAAATGGGATTTGCTGGATACGGGCAAAGCTGTATTAACCAATAAACGTCTGATATTTATAGGTCAAAAGAGCCAGAAAGTAATACATCTTGAAAAACTAAGCAATTTTGTGCCATATAATGATGGTATCCGCCTGGAACAGGAACGTGGTGAATCTCCAATTCTGGAAATTATGAGGGATGCCGATATACTGGTATTGTTATTGAAGAGAGTGATTAGTGAAAGGTAGTGATCCGAGATTGACGATTTCGTGGCAGATGCTGGGGAAACATTTTCAGGAGATGCAGGGATTTGATCTCAGAGAGGAATTTGCCAGAGATACCTATCGTTCTGAAAAATTTTCTGTCAGGTGGGAAGATATACTGCTTGATTATTCCAAGAACCTAATCAACTCAGAAACAATGGAGCTATTACTGGCGCTGGCAGAAGAATGTGAACTGGAAACAGCCATCAGCGAAATGTTCAGTGGCGTAAAGATCAATGTCACGGAAAACAGGGCAGTTTTGCATACAGCATTGCGTAATCGAGGTGGAAAGCCAGTGCTGGTGGACGAACAGGATGTGATGCCTCAGATCGAGAGTGAATTGCAGAAGATGAGGCAATTTTCGGAAAAGATCAGGAGCGGTGAATGGAAGGGATTTAGCGGAAAAAAAATAACCGACCTGGTCAATATCGGGATTGGTGGCAGTGATCTGGGACCTAAAATGGTTTGTGAAGCACTGCGGTATTATGGACATTCTGAACTGGAAGTACATTTTGTCTCGAATATTGATGGCACGCAAATAACGGAAACTTTAAAAAAACTAAAGGCTGAAACAACACTTTTTATGATCGCATCCAAGACTTTTACTACTCAGGAGACAATGACCAATGCCGAGACGGGTCGAAGCTGGTTTTTGGCAAACGGCGGAACCGAAGAGCAGATTTCGCAGCATTTTGTGGCGATCTCCACTAATCTGCAGGGAGTTAGATCATTCGGGATAGATACGGACAATATGTTTGAATTCTGGGACTGGGTAGGTGGCAGGTATTCCTTATGGTCGGCTATAGGCTTAACCATTATGTGTTTTATAGGCTATGATCATTTTGTGGAATTGCTGACGGGTGGCTGGAAAATGGATGAGCATTTTCGGACTGCGCCGGCAAAAGAGAATATCCCGATCATTTTAGCCCTGCTGGGGATCTGGTATAATAATTTTTGGGGAGCAGAGACAGAAGCTATTTTACCTTATGAACAATATCTACACCGGTTTCCCGCTTATCTGCAACAGGCAGATATGGAAAGCAATGGTAAAGACAGAGACCGGAACGGAAACAAGGTAAAATATCAGACCGGTCAGGTAATCTGGGGAGAACCGGGAACAAATGGACAGCATGCCTTCTATCAATTGCTGCATCAGGGCACTAAATTGATCCCCTGTGATTTTCTGGCAGGAGCGGTCAGTAATAATCCACAGAGTGACCATCATGAGAAACTTTTGGCAAACTTTTTCGCCCAGACAGAAGCATTGATGAGGGGAAGAACAGAAGCAGAATTGCAAACTGAGGATGAGGCTAAAAGTGTACTGCATTTTAAGGTTTTTGCAGGCAATAAACCGACTAATTCTATACTATACCGTAAATTGACGCCTGAGATATTAGGCAGCCTGATTGCCATGTATGAGCACAAGATATTCGTGCAGGGTGTGATCTGGAATATCTACAGTTTTGACCAGTGGGGCGTGGAACTGGGCAAGCAACTGGCTGGAGCGATCCTGCCGGAACTGAAGGGTGAAGAAAAGATAAGCAGTCATGACAATTCCACCAATAATCTGATCAATACCTATAAAGAGATGAGAGGCAGGCAATTACACCGATGAGTACGAAAATCTGAATAGTTAGCAGATGATAATTCGTGAAGCTCCCTGTTCATTGGTGCTGCCAGTTTTATTTTGGATCAGCGGACTGGTGGCAGGGATATATCTTCAAATACCCATTGTTCTTCTTTTTGGCATAATTTTACTCAATATTGCGATTCTGATAATTACTAAATACGATCTAAAGCTGCTCCTGATATTTATATTTCTCCTGGCAATATTACGAATAAATCTGGCAGACTATAAGCCGGCAAATCACCTTCAGGAAATACTGAGCAGGCATACCCAGGTAAAAGCGAAACTGGAAGGAATAGTTGAGCGGGTAGTAACAGTTGGATATAAAAGCAACCTTTATCAGGTGAAAGCCACAAAATTAGCAGGGGAACCGGTGAAGGGCAGGATCTATCTGAGGGCAGAATCGGGACTATCTGCCGGCACCGGGATAAAGGGCACTGTAATCCTGGAAAAACCGGAAGGGGCAAGGAATCCTGGTCACAAGGACAGAAGATTTTCATATATGGTGAGGGGAATTAACGGATTTGGGAAAACAAGTGGTGAGCTGGAGATTAATCCTGATATTAAACCCGGAATGATCAATATAATCCTGATCTGGATTGAAAAGCGGTTAACAAAGCGTCTGGGCAAGGCAGGAGAATATGCCCTGGCGATCACAACAGGTAAAACAAGCGGGATAGACTGGGAATTCCGGGAAGAATTACGCGGTTCCGGACTAAGTCACCTTTTTGCGGTCAGCGGATTACATGTGGGCATAATCGCTTTGATGATCTACAGCATCCTGATGGTGATCTTTCCCTCCCGTGCAACACGTTTGCTGCTTCTGTTACTCCTGGTGATATATGGTTTCCTCTGTCACTGGTCAGCATCTGTATCGAGGGCAGTATTGATGCTGGGTGTATATAGTTTCTGCCATTTACTTGAAAGACCGGTAAATATGAACCAGATATTATTATTCAGTCTGCTGGTGATCACAATGATCGCTCCATATCAGACATTTTCAGCCGGATTACAGCTTAGTTTTGCAGCTACACTGGTAATAATAAATCTTGCTCCATATCTGGAGTGGAAACTATTTCTGGTGCGGAGTGGGAAACTGGCATCTGCGGGTAAGAGAATGATCCAGACTGTGCTACTTACTCTGGCTATCGTGATTTTAATTATCCCGCTAAGTCTAGCGAATTTTGGTGAATTTTCTGCCAATGGAATGATCAGTATTATCCCTGCTTCATTATTGTTCGGATTACTGTTACCTTTGGCATTGACGATAATCATTCTGCCCTGGGGCTGGGAACCATTCGCAGTGAGTTTCAGGTTTTTGATGCATCTTTTTCAGGAATGGATAGGTATAACTGCGGGACTACCATTATATTTCCGTAATATTAAATTTTACTTCTGGCAGGCGGTAATAATCTATATCCTGTTTTGGGGGGCAAGGTTCTGCATTCGCCGCA
>CAZAHZ010000087.1:0-11762 GCA_964485055.1 uncultured Candidatus Cloacimonadota bacterium | reverse complement strand
AAGATATCTTAATTCCAATGGTGTGGATCTGGTTCAAAATCAGGGTGGTTATTATTATGTGGTGATGTTCACGTCTCGGGAAGGGAAAAAGGTGAGTTCTTTCAACTATTCTTTTGGGATATATCCAGATTTGCAAAGGACAATTCTGGAAATGGGTTTAACGAAGGAATTGATCGAGCAATCAGTGGCTTCCATGGAATGCAGACAAATACCGGAGACCTTTGAAGGAGATGTGATCCTTGTGCCGGGTCTGGTAGAAGAATTTTTGGGTTCACTGGTGAACAATCAATTAACGGATAGACCGATAATTACTGATAACAGTATATTAAAGGGCAAGATAGGCGAAAAAGTGCTGAATTCCAAAATAACATTGTGCAGTAATCCCATTGCTGAGGATTTAGCAGGCGGTTATTTTATTACGGAAGATGGTTTTACGGCTGAAAAGGTTGATATTTTCAAGAGTGGTATATTAAAAAACTATATGCTCACGCATTTTGGGTCCAGAAAAACCGGTTTACCAATGAGCAAGGCGGGAGGCTGCCTGGTGATGGAACCTGGAAAAGATACACTGGCAGAAATGATATCAGAAGTCAAACGCGGGCTCTTAGTGGTTCGTTTTTCCGGTGGTAATCCTAGTATGAACGGGGATTTTTCCGGTGTAGCCAAGAACAGCTACTATATTGAAGACGGAGAAATCAAATATCCGGTCAATGAGACTATGATTGCCGGCAATCTGCTGAAATTATTTAATAATGTTAATGGCATCAGCGATCAGACACTTAATACCGGTAATTACAAAATGCCGTGGTTAAGCTGCGCCGGAGTGACGATTTCTCGTTGAGGAAATATTTTATTAATTATTTTTTTTGATAGATTTCAATTATATCTGATTCGATTGCTTCGGGAACAAGTCCTTTGATGGATTTTCTCTGAGAGATTAAATTTCTGATCTGGGTGGATGAGATGTTGATGGGTGTGATTTTCAGGAACTGGCAGGATTTCAAATCGTTTATTGCGGAAATATCCTTTTCAATCTGGCGGGTAATAACCAGGAAATTGACATTATCTTTCAGCCAGTTATAGTTATACCATCTATTCAGATCGGGGATAATGTCATAGCCGATCATGAAATGGAATTCATGTTCAGTGAAGCGTTGAAATAGAAATTTCATCAGCTTTTCAGTGAAGCTTATATTCTCAAATCTTTTTTCAAAATCACAGGCAAAGCAGTCAGGAAGATTGGCAATCGCTTTTTTGATAAAGGTTAAGCGGCTATGGAAATCAGCGGAGCCATTGTGATTTTTGAGGGGATGGATATAGGATGGGATGAACCAGACCTGCTGGACTAAATCCTGTTTCAAAGCAGCGAGGGCAATTTCAATGTGTCCGTTGTGGATTGGATTAAAGGAACCACCAAGCAGCCCAATCTTCATTAGCCCAGCTCTTTAATCAGTTTTTCCTTTTTTTTCAGTATGATAGATGTTTTTTTGTCGTCAGGATATTTTTCCGTTAACCTGGAGAGCATTTTTTCAGTATTATTCAGGTCCTTTCTAAACAGGTACATGCGGGCAGAATAATAGATAGCTTTTTTATCGAGATCATCGTAGTTATTAAGTTGCATGATTTCATCGAAATAGAGCAAAGCCGAGGGATAATCGGACATTTTATAATAAGCATAGCCATTATAGAATTTTTTTTCAAGCAACTTATAACGGCATTTTTTAATGTAGTCCAAGGCGTCGTTTTTTTGTTCATGGAAAGGGAATCTGTCGAGAAATTCACTAAAGGCATCAATTGCTGAAAAGGTTTCATTTTGGTCATAATGTGCATTGAGAGAGAGATTGTAATAACTGACACCAATCTGGAAGAAAGCAGATGCAACCAGGGGATGTTCACTGAACTGTCTGATGAATTCTTCATATTCAAACCGGGCATCAATGTATTCTTTTCGGAAAAAATAGCAGTCTGCGAGTTTCATTTGAGCATCAGCGAGGAGAACAGTGTTGCTTTCATTGACGATTTTCTGATAATAAGGCATAGCTTTTTTATATTTTTCACGGACGAAATATTGATCAGCTATTTTTTTTGCCTGTTCCGGGCTCATTTGCTGAAGGGCTTTATTGGAAGAACAGCCTGTGAGAATAATCAAAACGATCAGGGGGATCAGAAACCAAATCTTTTTAAACATATATAAACTCCAGAAAAAGGCAGACTGACCAGCAGCCTGCCAGATTTTTTTATCCTTTTAGAAAAAAAACTTTATAAGCTTTATAAGCCGAATAGATATCCGCTTTGCTGGTGAGTTCATAGAGCGAGTGCATCCCTATAACACCGGGACCGCAATCTATCACTTCTGCACCGTATTCAGCCATAAATTTGGCAATAGTGCCTCCTCCTCCTTCATCCACTTTTCCGAGTTCACCTGATTGCCAGCACACATCTCCATCGGTTAAAATATGAAAGATATGGGCATTGAATTCGGCATTGGCATCGTTAGAACCGTTTTTTCCCCCGGAACCGGTGAATTTGGCAATCCCAACTCCGCAGCCCAAGAGAACTGCATTCTGTTTTTCGTGAACAGAAGGGTAATTTGGGTTGATAGCAGCATTAACATCAGCGGAAAGGATTCTGCTGTTCAGAAGTGTTTTTCGGAGAGTGACGCTATCATTTTTTTCACCACAGGCAGCCAGAAGATCAGCAATAAAATCAATGATAAAGGCTGATTTGGCACCGGAATTACCATCAGAACCAATTTCTTCCTTATCTGCCAGGAATACAATTGCTGTTCTTTCAAAATCACTGGCTGCGATGTCTGTGATAGCGAGGGCAGAAGTGAAGGCGCAAACGCGATCATCCTGTCCGTAAGCCAGCACCAGACTTCTATCAATACCGGCATCGCGGGCTTTACCGGCAGGAACAATCTCGAGTTCTGCACTGAGCAGGTCTTCTTCCCTGATGTCATATTTTTCATGTAAATGAATAAGGGCATTAAGCTTGATGGCTTCTTTTGCTTTCTCATCTTTTTCGGCAAGATAGGGAATGGAATTGAAAACTATCTGCATGTGCTCGGCTTTAATTGCATCACCAAGCTTTTCATTATATTGGATTTTACGGGCTAAATGTGGCAAGAGGTCGGGCATGACAAAAACAGGATCGTTATCATCTTCGCCGATGCAGATATTGACTCTGGTGCCGTCACGTTTGATAACCACTCCGTGTATTGCCAGGGGTGTGGACATCCATTGGTATTTTTTTATTCCCCCGTAGTAGTGTGTTTTGATAATACCCAGTCCGCTGGCAGAATCTTCAGCCAGGGGTGATTGTTTAAAATCAACTCTGGGAGCATCAATATGCGAAACAATGAGATTAATTCCCGCACTTACTGGTAATCTGCCTTTTTGAGCGATAGCAACATTTTTTTCACGGGCGGTGCGGAAAAATCTTTTTTCTTCTACGCCTTCTTTTAGTTCGGAATAGCCTGAATTGTGAAGCAATTTCCGGTAATATTCAGTGCATTCGCGTTCAGTTTTGCAATCATCCAGAAACAATTTATACTTATCAGCTAATTTGAAAGCAGTATCTTTTTCATTCGGAAAATCTTTCCAGAAGTTCTTTTTTGAATAAGCCAGTTCATTTTTGATATCTGTAATTTTTTTCATAATAACCCCTATATTTTATTTAATGGAAAGTATTTCAAAATTAATATTACCCTTGGGGGCTTTAACAGTGACTACGTCTCCGACTTTTTTGCCAATCAATGCCTTTCCGCGTGGAGAGAGAATGGAAGTTCTTACAAACCCATCTTCACTGTCGAATATTTCATCAATACCAACAAGCTGCAAATAGACCAATTCGCTGGTTTCTTCGTTTTTCATGCAGATTTTGGCGCCAAACCGGGCAGCATCCTTCTGTAAGGTATCAGGGTCTATCACTTGAAGCATTCCAGTTCTGTTTCTCAGCCTGTTAAATTCATTTTCAATACTGCGTTGTTTTTCACGGGCAGCGTGATACTCAGCATTTTCACTTAAATCTCCCATTTCGCGAGCTTCCACCACCTGTTTAATAATAATAGCTCTTTCTGCAATTAAAACCTGTATCCGGCGATGCAGGCGATCCATTCCTTCTTTAGTAATATAATTCGCCATTATTTTTTCCTTTTCCTGTTTATAATTTTCATACCGTGCAGACCAAATTTTTTCAGGCGGATATTACCACTTTGTGACCAGTGAGAGACTGCTACTTCAATACTGGGGTGATAATCCATGATCGCTCCGGTTAATATTTCGGCAAAAATAGGTTCACGCGTATTCTGGTAATGACTATAAATTTCAAAATAGTAGTCTTGATTGATCTTGTACATGGATTTCAATACGGCAATATTCAATTTGATCATGGGTTCACCCGCATTAAGCCAGCCGGATTCCAGGTGCTGAAATATTTCAGGTATGTTTTCAGGATGAGTTTGCATGATCCTGGTGATAATTTTCTGCATGGATAGTGTAAGGCTGGCATGGTCATTTTTTGCCCAATTGATGATGATCTTCTGAAATTGAGTGGGATTATTGCAAACCAGGGGGCTAATTGCCTTGTCCACTATTAGTGTAGCTATTTTGCTATCCTTAAGAATAAACAGTTTTTTCTCCAGATACGGGAAAAAAAAATCTGGAGATTTTTGTAAAGCTTTGGTCATAATATAGGCAAAAATGGTTTTACCAATTTCACCTTTCTGACTAAAGATATAATCGTAAAAAGGGATGTATTCCTCAGGTTGATGAGCGATTCTGGATGCAATCTGTTTACCAACGAAGGAGATCACTTCATTTGGTATCTTGTTATTGACCCGCAAAGGATATGCATTATATATGATCTCAATATCATAAAAACCTTTGGGTATCTTTTTATCGAAGAATTCATCCGAATCCCTGCGCAACCGCTCTTTCCAGTCCATTGATATCATTTTCTACTCCTTACCTGGGCAAAGCGCCTAATTTATTACTGCAATTTTTCCCCGTTGCCTTTTTTCACCTATCTTCATCAGATAAAAATACAAACCGGATGATACTTTGTTGCCTGAATTATTCTTTCCATTCCAGGAATAATAATTCTCCAGTACTGTACGGGGTGCAAAACTGGCATAAAAAACCAGATCTCCGGTTAAGCTATAAATCCATAAATCCCCTTTTTCTCCCAGGGGTAGAGAAGCAAACCTGAACTCCTCATACTTTCCTGTTTCAAAGGGATTCGGATAAGCTACCATATTTTCGAGTGTTCTATCTGTCAAGGTGAAATATGTTTTGTTCCCCAGGTTATTGATAGTGTTACCCGCCAGATCACATATACCGCTTATTTGCAGATAGTAAGGTTGATTGCTGGGTTTAAGTTCTCCGGCAAGCGTGATCAATATCTGCTCATCCTCAGATTCAATGTCGCTGATATAATTATCGGGGTCTGCTAAAGTGGTCGTCAAGTGGCAGTTTGAGATTAAAGAGGCAGTATTGATATCAATAGCTTCATTAAAGAAGACAGCTACCCTCTTATTATCAATAACTTCTGATGAGATAATATGCGGTCCAAAAGTATCTTCCTGCCAGTTAAATGGATATATACTGTTGGCAAGCAATATTCCTGAGGCTGAAGATAAATCGCTGATCTCCAGAAAATAACCGCTATTTTCTGGTATTTGATTATGGAAGGTTAACAACAAGCCTTTTTTCTGATGAGTAAGATTAACTGAAGCTGGTCTGGCAACTCCTAGATTTACCTGGTAATGACCCGTATTAATAGCAGAATTTGCCAGAGCCTGGTCAAATACCAGTTTCAATATCCAGGGAGAGATCATCCTGATCGGTTCCGAAAGTAAGGGTGGGAAATCCGGACAGGCAGATTTCCAGAAAGTAGGCAGACTTTCTGTGGGTTGATAGGTACTGTTATAGGCAGTCAGGCGATAATTCCGGGTTATTCCCGTGCTCAAACCGGTATCCAGGTATTCGTTGTTTTCTGTTTCAGCGATTAAAACTTCCTGCCAGTCACTTTCGCCCTCGGTTTTGCGGTAGATATGATATGTTTCTGCTTCCGGTTCAGGGAGCCAGGTTAATATAACTGAGCTTTGATCAACTACAGCAACCTGAAAACCAGCAACAGGAGGAGGGCCCAGGTATTCATCCAGGGGCATTAAATAATTAATTTCTCTTTCACCGGAGAGAGATGAATTGGCAATAATATGCCCGGAATGTCCATTCATTGCAGGAACAGCAGCAAGAGTGTGGGGGTAATGCTGATCCGAATTACCTTTCCAGACCGGCAGGAAAGTATCTTTGACATCATCTCCATCGGTATCAACATAATCTACGATATAAAGATTTGGATCAAGAGCAAAGATCAATTCATCGTCTCCGTCACCATCCAGATCGGAACAGGTGATGGCATTATTTTCCCGATATTGGTCAAAATATAACGTATCAGTTGCCACATAGCTATTTGCAGCACCTGCCGAAGAGAAGATTACGAAACAGGAAAAGGTTTTGGCTGCAATTTTCGAGTCATAATTCCAGGCGCCAACGCAGAAATCTATGCTTTCCGGTTGTCTGAAATGTCCGCTGATCAAGTAATCAGCATTAGTTACCGGCATACGCCAGTTCCAGACCTGCTGAAATTGTTCAGAAGCCGAGGGTTGCTCAAAAATCATCACATCACCGTCATTATCCGCAGCAATAATATCCTGAAGCCCGTCATTATCGAGATCGTGGCATTCAATCCGGTTCAGAAATTCATTTTTACTGTAAGTTTCGGTTTCATTATAGATAAGATATTGTGTCTGCCAGGAATTACCGAATTTCCGGTGTAACCCCAGAACGCGATAGGTGATATTTCCCATGGTAACATTCTGAATTAATGCCAGATCATCAATGCCATCACCATTATAATCAATAAATGATCCACCGTAGCTGTTATTCAAAGTCCAGATTTTATTTGCCTGATAACCGTTTACTTTATAAACTGCCGCCGTATTAGCTTCCACTCCCACAATCTCAAAAGCCTGGCTGAGCGTATTTCCGGTACTGTGGGGCCAGAAATTTGCTGCAAAACCTGATATAATGTTCTTTTGCAATAAATTATCTCCGGAATCTTCCCAGAGGGAAATCGTCCGGTTCAATTGATCATCAAGGTGCATGGCAATAATATCATTTCCCAATCCGTCACTATCAAAAGTAATCGGTTTTCCCAGACAAACCAGGGCTTCACCAATGCTTTCATATTGCCAACTGCTGTAATCAATGCAGTAGCGAGTGACAGGCAGGACTTCAGGTATTTGCGATACAGTAGTCAATCCGCAGATATTTGTGGCTTCAATCACTGCTCCATAAAAAGCAGGTTCCTGCAGTAAAGGCAAACGAAGAAAATGCAGGCTATCCATTCCACTGGAATAAAGTATGAATTCCTCCATAGCAGCTCTCTGCATACTCACTTCTACATCAACCGGCTCATTATATTTCAATTTCAGATAATCAACCAGGTTTTCACCATCAAATCTTTCCTGCATCAGGATTTCTTCCGTAATCAATTCCGGTGGTGTCTGATCTATATAGAG
The DNA here is from genome assembly GCA_964485055.1 of uncultured Candidatus Cloacimonadota bacterium. Lineage (GTDB taxonomy): Bacteria > Cloacimonadota > Cloacimonadia > Cloacimonadales > TCS61 > Stygibacter. The sequence goes on along the minus strand of CAZAHZ010000087.1, from coordinate 4,174 downwards.
GTTAAAATTATAGTCGTAATGATGATTGGAAATTGTTACCACTTCCACTTTGACAGTGCATTCACCATCAACATCAGGAATTTCAAACCAGGTTAATTCACCATCTAACACCTGTTCATTTATCCAGTGAGGAGAATTTTCATGCGGGTATTCCACGGAAAGCCAGTCCAGAGCCGAAGGAGCTTTTTCCATAGTAAACATCACGGAGAATCGGGCAAAATCCGGCGCAGCCACTGTTCCAAAGATACTTGTGCTGCCCGAAATTCCCAGATTGTCTTGAGGAAAAAGAATTTCTATAAAGGGCGTATCTGAGCTTTGCAATAAGGCTCTTGCGTCCAGAAGTCCATAGCCATAATAACTATCTTTTCCGGTTTCTCCCAGGTCAAAAGCAGAATATGCCAGTCTCGAACGGATTTCTTCAAAGTTAATATCAGGTTCATGAGCCAAAAGTAATGCAATGGCTCCACTGATATAAGGTGCACTCATGGAAGTTCCGCTCATTTGCTCATAATATGGTTCTTCAATATCAAAACAGCTCATCACATTTACGCCTGGTGCCATGACATCAAGAAATTCTCCATAGCTTGACTGCCAGAACCTGTCACCCTGTCCGTCCACAGCACCCACGGAAATTGTATGAGCCAGTCTGGCAGGATACATTAATCCGCTGGATGCTGTATTTCCAGCGGAAACTACCACGATACTGCCACAATTATAAGCATATTCACAGGCATCAGCAATAATAGCAGAATAGACATTATCTCCCCAGGACAGATTGATCACGTCAGCACCCATTTCGGCAGCATAGATAATGCCAGACGCCGCATCATCATCCTGAAGTATACCTGATAAGCCATCAGCGGTTTTAAAACCAGCCCGGATGGATAGAATACTCACATTCCAGCAGATACCGGAAATACCTTCCCTATTATTCGCTGTTGCCCCGACGATTCCTGCCACATGAGTGCCGTGATTATATTCATCCTCAGGATTATTATCCTGATCCAGATAATCGCCCGATGCTATATTTGCCAGTTCAATTGCATCTGTGAAATCCCAGCCCCAGATATCATCTATATAGCCATTGCCATCGTCATCAATGCCATTCATCAAAGGAGAAAGTTCCTGCAGAATATCCTGATGAGTGATCATCTCATCATAATTCAAATCAAGGTCATGGGATTCAAAATATGACATCAGTTCCTGATTAGAGATATGGTTATTCTGGTTGATGTCCAGATCATCGAACAGGTTCTCCGGTATTTCTGACTGATTGACAAATAGATTTTTTTGCAGGTCAGGATGATCAAGATGCGTGCCGGAATCTACTATAGCCACCAGTATATCATCTCTGCCGGTGGTAATATTCCAGGCAGAAGGAACATTTACCAGGTCCATGTATTGTTCATATAGTAATGGATCATTCGGATATACCAGAAATTCACTAAGATAGTTTGGCTCTATATATTCCACACCGGCAAAATGCAAAGTACCAATATTTTCCCAGTTGATTGGCTCATTAAGGCTGACGACAAAATACTCGCCTGCCGCACTTCCTTTTATTGACTGTATCTTACTGACGCCCTTTTCCGCTAAAAAACTATCCAGTTCAGCCAGTCCCAGACTACTTCGTACAATTACGCAGGGACTGCTGGTTTTGATTATCATCTCACCCGGAGTGAAGTCCTGAGCAGCAATAACGAGGGGAATAACTGCCGCCAGCAGCAGAATAACAATGTTTTTCATGTGCTCCTTTTTGATTAGAAATGATAACTCAATCCTAATATATGGACATCGTCCAGGCTCTCACTGATAGGATTATAGGCATAATCAATCATGAACCGCTTTACCTGAACCCCAAATCCGCAACTAAAACTCTCCAGATCATAACCCAGCTTATAGCCTGTTCTGATAAAGAAATTATTGTATAGATTTGCTTCCAGCCCGACAGAACCTTTTAATTCATCATTATCAATATCTTTGATCAATTTAATATCAGCCGAAAGACGATTATTATTCAAATCAAAGTCCTGGCTAAGTCCTATTTCCGCAGTCAGAGGAAGTTCTATATTTTCGCTGTCCATCTTGGAAGTAGTACCAAAATTCTTCAGACTTGCCAACAATCGCAGATCCTTGATGGGAGTTAGATAAATATAGCCGAGGTCACAGGATATTCCCGTACTGGAAGCATCATCAATTTTTTCGTAAAGTCCGGTCAGATTTGCTCCCAGATAATGACTTGCCATCAGACGGATACCATAATTAAAAGTTACCGTTAAATCCATGGGATGATATTCGCCCACGATTTGACCGATGTCATCACGGTTATCTATTTTGCCATAATCCAGATAACGCATGGCATAGCCAAAACTGCTCCTGCCCATATTATTACGGTATCCGAAATTACTCAGTCTGGTATCAAAAAGCCAGATATTTTCACTCACGCTGAGCACCTTCCCTTTTTGCAGCAATGGAGCAGCAGCATTATCCAGGTAAGTGAAACCCGATGTAGAATTTATCACTCCATTGCCACCCTGTCCTGCTGTAACCGGGTCTATCAGTATCCGCAACATCTGAAATCCTTTATTGCCATTCACTTCCGCCTGAAGCAGGCATAATATCGCCAGCAAAGCTATTATAAAAACTATTTTTTTCATTTATCCTCCGGTTATTTCTCTATGCCAAATTTTATTATTTTCTGTTCTTTTCCTGTTTCCAGGCAGGCAATATATACCCCGCTTGCCAACCTTGTGGCATCTATTAAATAAACATCTGCAAAATAAGCAGCCAGCTCTATTTCTCCTGATTCCACCCGGTTTCCCGCTATATCATATATCCTGATCTCCACTTTTCCATTTGCGGAAAGCATTATCCTTACGCCTATTTTTCCGGTTTCTTCTCTGCCATTAAAAATCGTGCTGTTAAAAATTGAACTATAGGGATTAGGGTAAATATAGGTCTCGCTATCTACAAATAATTTTGCTGTCTCATGCTCATTTACTCCAAGGTGATAAGGTATATATCCAGTTCGCTCCAGATTGCCGTAAGCAACCGGCAAATTGTCAGAACCCAGAATAAAATTGGTATCACGGAAAATTCTGCCATTATCTGAAGGCAGGTAGATAACATTATCCCTCGCTAAAGGGTATAATCTACTGCGATGTCCATAAGATACGGGGTAATAACGCCTCATCCGATAATCATTATCCTGATGATTTTCCCAGATACAAAGTCTGTTACGGCTCATCATACCCACTATTTCCAGGTTTCCGTCGTTTTCCAGGTCTATGGGTACCACTCCGGCATATATCCCCGAAGAATCCGGCGCCATAATCTCATAATAAGGTTTATGAATATTCCCCTGCTCATCAATTGCCACAAAACTGTTTTCTCCGCCAAAGATAAGTTCCTGGCTTCCGTTATTATCCAGATCGCCGTAACTGGGATAAGAATTGCAGATAAAAGGTAGTTCAATCATCTTTTCCAATTCAAAACCATTCAGTGTTTTTCTAAATTGAACAATTATTTTATCAGTAGTAGAGAAAAACATTTTCTTCTCTCCCCCTTCAGTAAGCTGGCTGATTAGTCCGTTACAAAACTTATAATCACTTTCAATTGATAATTCCTCAACCAGTGATTCTTCATACACACCAATTCTGTGTAGTTGAAAAAAATCTCCATTTCTGCCCGGTACATGTAAAGCCCCGTCATACATCATATTGGTATTGATTGTTAAATATTCCAATGAATAAGAATATATCTCATCAAGGTCGCTGTTACATATTACAATCCTGCTTCCATATGTTTCGTTTATATTATTAAATGCCAATACTATACGGGCTTCATCTTCTCCAGATCCTTCCACAACAAGTGGAGGGGCTGCCCAGCGATAACCTATAAATAAAGCCTGATTCATTGATTGAAAATGTTCATTAAAAGCATGTAATGATACTGCATGACCGCTTGCTGCTGGTATTAATATCTGCTTTTCACTTTCTAACCATGCCCAGCATTGTGGTATTGTATCACGCAGTATTTGTTCCTGTGCTATCAAATTATTATCTTCCCACATAAAAAGACTGGCATCCGGCATGGGATAAAATAATTTCTCTACCCCGTCTCCAAAATCCAGAAATGCTGCCGGAAGTGTATTCTTGCCCGTGTAACCCGTATC
>CAZAHZ010000086.1:0-11778 GCA_964485055.1 uncultured Candidatus Cloacimonadota bacterium | reverse complement strand
ATAGTATTTTATTGTCATTAACTGAAAATTCTACTTCGCTCAGGTTGATATTAGGCGGCATCACTTCTATCTCCATCTGTTTACACACTTCTATCTGCTTTGGTATCTTTGCCGCATCCTTTTCTTCTGACATCAAAGCTGCCATAAATTCCACCGGATAATGTGCCTTCAAATATGCTGTCTGATAAGCTATCAAGGCATAACATACCGCATGGCTTTTATTAAAGGCATATTGGGCAAAATTCTTGCAATCATCCCAGATCTGGGTGATTGCATTTATATTTACTCCATTATCCTGGGCGCCTTTCTCAAATTTTACATACAATTCTGTCATTTTTTTGACTATTTTCTTACTCATTGCCTTGCGTAACACTCCAGCCGTGGCACTGTCAAAATTTGCCAGATCCATGGAGACCTGCATCACCTGTTCCTGATATACCATTATTCCATAAGTCTCTTTTAGTGTCTTCTCCATCACCGGATGTAAATATGTTATCTCCTGCTCACCATGTTTTCGCTTGATAAAATCATCTATAAACTGCATGGGTCCCGGGCGGTATAATGCCACCATGGCAATTATATCATCAAACTTGTTGGGCTTCAATTTCTTCAAATATTTCTTCATGCCCACGGACTCTAATTGAAATACTCCGTCTGTTTCCGCCTGCGAAAGCAGTTCATACACTTTGGCGTCATCCAGATGGATATTTACCAGGTCTATTGTTATATTATGTTTCTGTTTGATCAATTCCAGTGCTTTCCGTATCAGCGTTAGCGTCTTTAAACCCAGAAAGTCTATTTTAAGCAGTTTTAAATGCTCCAGCCACTTCCCTTCGTATTGCACCAGCGTTGTTTGACTGCCATGACCCTTCTGAGTGCTCATTGACAGGGGTACGTAATTGCTCAGGTCTCCCGGACCGATCACCACTCCCGCTGCATGAATCCCTGTTTGCCGGATCAATCCCTCCAGCACGTTGCCAATTCGATATATTCGCTGATATACCGGGTTGCTTTCTATCAATATTCTTAATTCCGGATTTGCTTTATAGGCTTTTTCCAGCGTTATATTGGCTTCTTCGGGGATCAGTTTGGCTATTTTATTCGCTTCCGGGATGGATATCTCCAAAGCTCTGCCAATATCCCGCACTACCGTCTTTGCCCCCAGCGTTCCAAAAGTTACTATCTGGCACACGCTTTCCCTGCCGTACTTATTGACCACATACTCGATCACCTTGTCCCGTCCCTCAGAATCAAAATCTATATCAATATCCGGCATCTCAGCGCGGCTTAAATTTAAGAACCGCTCAAATAATAAATTATATTTCAATGGATCAAGCTGAGTGATGTCCAGCAGGTATGATACTATGCTGCCCGCTGCCGAACCTCGCCCAGGTCCCACCGGTATGCCTTCCGCTCTCGCTGCATTGATGAAATCTCGCACTATCAGAAAATAATCATTAAAACCCATCTTATTGATAACTTTTAATTCATTATCAAGCCGTTTCTGGATTTCCGGGGTTAGTTCAAAATACTTTTTCGGGACCGCATCATAACACAATGATTTCAGGTATTCTTCCGAATCCTCATAATCTGAGGGTATTTCCATCTTCGGAAATAGAAATTTATCATATTCCAGCTCAAGCGTTACCTGATCTGCTATCTTCACCGTATTATCGTAGGCTGATCCTAATTCCGGATACAACCTCCGCATTTCTTCCTCAGTCTTGAAATATAGTTGATCTGTTGAATATTTATGCCTGTCCGGATCCGACTCCTTTTCCACTCTTTGGATGCACATCAATATATCATGGGCTTCTGCATCTTCTTTCTGCAAATAATGACAGTCATTGGTTACCACCATCTCAGTACCGGTCTTCTCTGCCAGTTCTATCAATCGTGGCATTATTTCAATTTCTTCTTTTATCCCATGACTTTGCAGTTCTATGTAAAGATTTTCCCCAAATATCTCTTTATATTCCATCAATGCTTTATATGCGTCTTCTTCCCGATTTGAACCAATTAATGATGGTATTTCTCCCTGTATGCAGGCAGTCAGGCAGATCAAGCCTTCCTTATATTGACGTAATAACCCCTTGGTGATGCGGGGCTTGTAATAAAAACCCTCTTTAAAGGCGATTGTACTTAGTTTACATAAATTCTTATAACCCTTGTGGTTCTTTGCCAATAGCACCAGGTGATGCCTTTTTTGCTTCTTGCTGTCTGCATCACTGAATTCGCCCCTGATTATATAGGTCTCTATTCCTATGATCGGTTTTATGCCCGCCTTTTTACAGCTCAGGTAGAAATCTATTGCCCCGTACATATTCCCGTGATCCGTCATTGCCAGTGCCTTCATTCCCATCTGCTTGGCTAAGCTTACTATCTTATCCACCCGGCACGCCCCGTCTAATAAACTGTATTGCGTATGGTTATGCAAATGTACAAATGCCATATCCTTTCCTTTTCTTTGTTTTTATGAAGAGAACTATTACTCAGCTCCCGGAATTGTCAAAGAAAAACATAATATTTTTATTTTCCCCTGTCAGCTCGCTGTTCCATGTCTTACTATCCACTGTCTGTGGACTTGAATATCAGCGAATCCGGTAATTTAATATTAAATAACTTAAATGAATAATTCCAGTAATCCTGCTGCCTCGAATATCTGAATTCCAGACGCCAGCAGTGCAGTTCTCGCACCAGCGTGTAACTCTGGTTTATCATTTTTTTTTCATTTAGATCATAATAATTACTGTAACTGAAATTCCAGTTCTTGGTTAATTGGGCGTTAAACGATCCCTTCAGGTTGCTCGTGTAATCATGATCCTCATAACTGCTTTGCGTCAGCCTATAACTGTGCGTCAGGTTTATAGACCAATTATTCTCTTCCTGCTGTAATTCCTCGATCTCTGCCAGTGTCGTGTATTCATCTTCCTGTTCCAGTGTCAAACTGTCGCTCAGCAGAAACCGGTTACTTGTAAAGGGATTGGACTCAACAGGAAAATACTCAGCATACATGGCATTGCCACTGATCTTAAATTTGCTGGTCAACGTCATATTCCAGTTTGTTACGCCCCAGTCCCATTTCTTGATGTCCTTGCCCTTGAACTGCCAGTCATAAGTATCCTGCGTGATATTGCCATAAGGTGCGATGCTCAGTTCAAATATTCCCGCTTTTAACGGTTCCGGATTAAGATCAAGCCCATGCGAAAGACTGCTGAAGCCTTTGCCATTATTCGCCCCCGTGTTTTTATTCTCAAAATCATAACTGATACTCGACGACAATTTAAAGAAATCATTTATATTCTTCTCCTTACGTTCCTCGGTCTCCCGCAGCTTCAATTGCCACGTATTCCCCAAAGAAAAGCTTACTTTCTGCTGCTTATCTCCCGAAGACACGGAATATCCACTCAAATTTTTCAGATAATCATTCTCTGAAAAATCCGGGCGGTAGGAATACGAAACCCGCGGTGCTATTATATGCCGCACTGATTTCACATACCCTTTCCGAAAATTACTTATGCCATACAGATTAAAATTCATCGAGGTTCTCAAATTCCAGTCCCTGCCCCAACGATTCTTTGCTCCCAGTTCATCTTCATCAAGCCACACTGCATTCAAACTTGCCGATTGTGAATAACTCAGCCAGCCCCTGTATTTATTGGAATAACTGAATGAGCTGGAATGCTTCATGCCCGCATCATGCTTATTGATCGCTCCCAGACTATCTACAGTCTCCGTCCAGAATATATCTGAAAAATCCGCTGCCGAATCCTTGATCACGCTCTTATAATTTGCCCGGAAACTATACGATCCCGAAAATTTCGTGTACCACGCATCCTTATTAACCTTACTGTCCTTACTCACAAAATATTCATACAATGGTCGAGATGGTCGTGACCATGATATTTCCGGCAGCGTTATTGTCTTCAGTTTATAGGTTAATGTATCCACAATGATTCCCGCTGTATCACGCCTTACTTCTGTTTTTTCCAGCAGGTTTGCCACCAGCTTCCCACTCAAACTAAGTGTGCTCCCCAATAGTGGCGTTTTATATGAAAGCGATGAGGTTACATCTTCTGCGAGGCGGTCATTGGCATCTTCCTCATTCTCCATTATCTTCTGCGAACTCGTGTAAGTGATATTCGCATCAAAACTGCTGCTTCGCCCGATATTCTGATGATGCAGCGACCGCAGATACCATTCATAAGTGCTGGAATACAGGCTGTACTGGTGCTTCCGCAAACGGAATAACATGCTGCCGTTCAACAGGTAACGCTTCAAATAGTTTGCACTCAACGACGTTTCCCAGCCTGTCTTTTCATAGATATTTCCACTTATTATCACGTCTGCATAATCCTTCCACGGATAATAAAATGCCAGGTTGCGGATATACTTGCCATCCGTGCTGCTATAACCCGGATACGGCACCAGTATCCCCATCTGTCGTCCCCGCTTGATCGAAAATATCCCATAAGGCAAGGCGAACACCGGCATGTGATTCACATAAAATACCACCGGTCTGCCCACTACTTTGTCATTTTGATATAAACGCATCCTGTTCGTCTTCATATAAAAATGAGGATGCAAAGCATCGCAGGTCGTAAATAACCCGTTATCTATATCATATACCTTTTTATCTATCTTGCGGATTTCATCGCCGTAATAATATCCCTTATCAAACTTGGTCGCTCCATTGAAGATCAAGCCCCACTGTGTCTCCAGATCATAATATATCTCATCACCCAGTGCTATCTGATCTTTGTCCTTCAGCATGGATTGTCCCAGTGTAAATGCCTGGTTTTCTTTCACCAGTACCGTTATTGTATCCGCAGTTATACTCGATATGTGATAATTTATCGTCGCTGCGCCCATTAAACTGATGATCTGGGCTTTAGTCCAATATGCTGCCGAATCTGCCGAATAAAACAGAGAGTCCGGCACTAAATTCTCCGCTCCCAGGCTGTCGGCATACAAACTGTCTGCCTTTAGACTGTCCGCGGTTTCACTCTTCCCGACTAACTTCCGGCGATTTTCTACCTCACTTTCCTGTCCGTAGATCAACAGCACCAGGAAGCTTAATAGAATCACTATCCCCAGTATATCAGCTATTCTGCCACGTTTTAATATCATAAACGCAATTTCCCCATCACAAACTCTCTGTCAAGTTCTGAGTGGACGAATCTCTCCGCTCACATCAAGAGCAGCACTATCGGCAATATTATCACCGCCAGTAATGTCGCTGTTGTCACCACTTCCGCTGCCAATTCCCGATCCAGTCCTTCCAGATCTGCCAAAACCAGAGTATTAAATCCTGCCGGAGCTGCTGAAACCAGTAATAATATTTGCCGGTCTATCCCCTGCACTCCCAATATCCACGTTATCAGCCATCCCAGCAGAAAGCCTCCCAGACTTCGTTGCAATAATGCTCCGGCTAACAGCCAGAAATGTTTGATCCTCAATTCAAAAAATATCCCTAACGCCGTCATCATCAATAATATCAAGCCCTTTGACGATATCATCGTGATCTCATATATAAATGAAGGTACCGGGATGTTCAGAATATTTACCAGAAATCCCAAAGCAATACCCCATAATGGCGGTAATCGCAATATTCTGCCCACCGGCACTTTTCCTGCTCGTCCTCCTCCATAGCGCATTGCCACCCAGTAACTGAAGGTAAACACCATCGTTATGTGACAAATATCAAAAAGCAGAACTATTCCCGCTCCCTCATCTCCCCACTTTGCCTGGGCAAAGGGCAGCATCATACTTGTATTCAGGATGATTGTTCCCAGCATATATACTGCTGAACTCTGCTTCGGTACTCCCAGTTTTTGAAAATATAGTCGCGTTATAAAGAAATTGCCCACAATTACAAATAAGCCTGTGATGATCGGAAATATACGCTCAATCCCTAATTCCAGACGGCTGAAAGTGGCAAACCCGATTGCCGGAATACAAAGATAAAGCACTGCCTGCAAAAACAGCCTGCCATCTTCCTTTTTAAATACTCCGCCCCTCTTTAAACCATATCCAGCCAAAAAAAACACGATGATCGGCAGCAATCTATTGATTAACATCTAACCTCATTATCTCATATCTGATCGCCACACCCTTTCCCAAAACCCCTTCTTTCAGTCAATCTTTTCACCTGATAATACTGCTCTCGTAAAAAGATTAAATCCCGTGATCCTCTGCTTTGTAAATTTCGCTGCCTCTTGATTCCAGTTCTCCCTCTCCTCTGCCTATAATGCTTGCCAACTTTTACTGATCTCCACCATTTTACCATTAAAGAACTGCGTCTGCGGATTAATGTTGTGATCATACTTTCGCCGGTGATAAAGCCACGGTCGCTGCCTTTTGCCATCTATATATTTACAATCCTAAAAAAGCAATAAACCAGAACAACATAGCACAATCTGACATTTTTTTTTGTTAGATTGTGTTTTGTTGTTTTACGTTAGGGGCACAGTAAGAATTTTCTTTATTATTATGTTTTGGCAGGTTGAGGTTTCTTTAATCGCATTTTCTCATTTTCACATCTTCTCAATTTCGTTTCGATTTAGCTTAAAAAATAATTTCCATTTTTCATCTGTTCAAACACTCATCAATATTGATACGCCGTGCAGTTTGCCATTTGAATTATTTTCTTAAATCGATAGTTAACAGTTGGAAACGCTGATAAAGATAAATATTGACAAAATAGTTTTGGTACATTGCCTTTGACACAGCTTCGCTACACATTTGCTGGAGCAAGGAGAGAATTTGAGATATATACAGAAGGTACTCGGGCAGAAAAGCTCACAAACTACGGAGATATATACTCATATTACTAAAACAGGAATTAATAAGATAAAAAGTCCTCTTATGAATTAGAAGGTGAGAAATGATGAGTTGTGTAATAACAAAGAATTTTATGTTATTGTACAATAAATAGCTATACATATAGATGGTTATGTACAGTAGATAAATTGGCGTGAGTATAATAGTTATAAGTTAAAATAGATGAGGTAATTATGAAAGAAAAAAAAATATACTTTTTATTCTCACGAATGCAGTCAGATCAACGAGCAAAAGTAATATATGAAATGGTTGTTAATTTCTTTCTTAACAATAATAATAATTTTTTTAATTTGAATGATATCTCAAAATATATTTTAGAACATTTTGAGTTAAACTTTAGTCCAGAGACAATTAGAAATTGTTTGAATAATATCAATCACAAACAGATTTTTGAAAATTATTCAACATCAGAATCTACTGATACTCCATTTAAATTAGTACTTCATGTTTTTAACAATCTTTCTAATTACGATGACTACGTCAGTTTATTAAATTCATATGTTAAGAAATTTCTTGGATCAAAAGGTTATCCCAAAAATCGAGCAGATAATATTATTAATCTTTTACTCGAAATAATGTACAATCGAAACATTGAGTATCTTAGAAAACTATTAACAGTAAAGGAAGAAATCAATCTCAAAAATGAACTAAAATTAACTGAGAAACACATTCAATTTTCAAGAAAAAATTGTGAACTTTATAATGAGTTGATAATTGATTCAGACAATGAATTTGATGAAATAATGAGAATTTTAATTGTAAAAATGTTTCACTATTTGTCTTTATATTTTAATCCAATGCATAATGAGATTATGAATAAATCATTTAGTGGTAAAATCTATTATTTGGATAGTTCATTCATATTGCGATTATTAGGTTTCGATAATGAATATCGAGAGCAACGAACAATTAATCTGATTGATATTCTTAAACAAATATCTGGCATAAAATTCTACATCCATCGTGAGACCCTTAATGAAGCTCAGTATAGAATTAAAGAAATTATTAATCAAACCTCAAAACTACTAAGTGCCAATTCACCTACGATAAACAAAATATTACCTTACATTGATAATAAATCATCAGATACAGTTGATCTTTTCAATAGAATGAAAGCAAAAGGAATAGTCTCAAACTCAAAAGATTTCCTTTTATATTTTAGTAATATAAGCAATATACTAACAGAAATCCTAGGTAATGAATCTTTTAAAATAGTAGATGATAAAATTAAAGTAAATAGAAAGAAATCTTTTATATTATACAGAAGATTCTTAGATACTGATAAATCAACTTCTCGTATAAAACATATTATCAGATTGATATGTCATATTGAAAATCTTAGAGGAGATAATAATAATAATCCATTAGATATTAAACATTGGTTGCTAACAACCGACACCAAAACATTACATATAGATTATAGCATTTCAAATGATACTGAAAGTCCAATAAAAAGTGTTTGTATTTTACCAACTGAAATAATTAGAAATATTGATGGTATAGGTGAAATAACAGGTGAGCATATGAATGTATTCAAAAAATACATGCTTCAAACTCGAACTTTTAAAGAATCTTATACTCAAAAAGATATTAACACAATCCTAAAAATCGCAGCAATTGTTGAAACAACAGATAAAGAACATCATAAAACGGATGAATTAATAGCAAATCTTTTCACACAAAATAGTTTTGAAGACATTCAAAATCGCTTAGATAAAATTGAGGATGAGCTAAAACAAAATGAATTCCTTATAGAAATGTTCAATGACGCTAATGAAGCATTCATAGAAACAAAATATTCAAAGGTAATTTCTAAAATACTTTTAAAATCAACTAAAGAAGCTAAAATTATTTTTGCAATATTATTATTTATTGTTCCAATTATATTGAGTTTCTATTTAATAATAAAGATCTTTAATCCATCTTTAATAATTACTGATCCATTAACGTATATTGACGTAACAAATTGGACTAAATTGGAAGGCATTTTTGTTTTATTCGAGATATTTATTTGGTCTGGTTGTATATTTCTCAATAAGAAGTTTAAGAAAAAATTTATTGGGTGGTATACTAAAAGGGCATTAAGTGAATATAAATAATTTGTTTGCCTTTAACGAGCGTGTCAGCAACTTGTGTTATCATTTAGTTTGGTCTGAACCTTCCGGTTCAAACGGCTGGCTGGTTTGTTGTTGACGTGGTCGATCTTATCCCGCCCCACACGCGAAACATTATGCGAAATTATAGGAGGTTGATATGATTGGGAAATATAATCCTTTTAAACCAAACCACCCAGTATTTTCAGGATTGTTTGCAGGCAGATATAAAGAAATCAAGAGAATTGATGAAGTATTGTATCAAACCTATTATGAAAATCCTACAAATTTGTTAATATTAGGTGAACGAGGTATTGGTAAAACATCTTTGTTACTAGTTGCTAAATGCTTTGCAGAAGGAAAAATTCATTTTGGTAAAAAAGAATACAATTTTTTAACTATTAAATTCAATTTAAACAATGACATGAAATTACGTGATTTTATTCTAATCATAAAGCGTTTATTAAAAAATGAGCTGCAAAAATTATCAAAATCAAAAAAAGTATTTGATGATTGCTGGGATTTCATAAAGAAACTGGAAATTTCTGGATCAAAGATTCAATCAGAAACTGAAATTGATGATCAATTGCTTATAGAGAATTTTACATTATCCTTAATTGAGACTATTAAAAATCTAACATGTAACAAAGACAATCAAAAAGATGGGATCGTAATCCTAATTGATGAATCAGATACTGCTTCAATGGATTTAAAAATTGGTGTATTTCTTAAATCCTTAACGGAATCACTTGCTGCCGAGAAGTGTAATAAAATATTATTTATTCTTGCTGGTTTACCTAATACAATCGATATTTTACGCAAATCTCATGAGTCTTCATTAAGATTATTTGAAGAATTAAATTTAAAAGCACTAATACTTGAAGATATAAAATTTGTTGTTGAAGCTGCTATAAAAGAAATTAATGAAAAAGATTCTAATTTAAAGGTCGAAGCTACAGATTCAGCAATAGAATCTTTTTTTAATTTATCTGAAGGTTACCCTCATTTCCTACAACAATTAGGTTATTCAACAATAGCGATGTCTAATAATAGTACTATAACTGACAAAATTGTTGAATCAGCTATGTTTTCACCTGGAGGGGCGTTAGAATTGATTGGAAATCGATATTATGCAGATCTTTTTTATGATAAAATAAATGTTGATTCTTATCGTCAAATACTCACTATAATGGCTGAAAAGTGGAATCAATGGATTTCAAAAGAAGAAATAAGACTAAACTTCACTGGTTCTGGTTCAAATTTAAACAATGGAATTAAAGCGTTAAAAGATCGACACATAATCTTAACGAGAAGAGGAGTTAGAGGTCAATATAGATTGCAATGGTTAAGTTTTGCATTTTGGATTAAGATTCACAAAAGAAGAAATTGATTCACATAACAAATATGGAATCGAGCACCAATTTTTTGACCTGCAGTGCTTGGGAGAATGATAAATATGAGTAAAATTGGTTTGTGGAATTTAAAAAATGAGAAACCAGAGAGACTAAAAGAAAGCTCTATTCAACTTGAAAAGAATCTTGAAGATTGGATTGTAAGTGATCCGAATTTCCTTCGTGAAGGTTTAACCATAATTGGACGTCAAATTAAAGTTTCTGGTGGTTATATTGATCTACTCGCACTTGATCCCAATGGTAGAATAATTATAATCGAATTAAAAAAAGGAGAGCTACGAAGAAAAACAATTACTCAAATAATTGATTATGCCTCATCAATTGATGAAATGTCTGAAGTTGAACTAAAAAATAAAGTCAATGATTATCTCGAATCCCAAAAATTATCAATAGAAAAAACATTTAGTAATCTAAATATTGATGATGTTTTCAATAAAGAAACTCGAGATATCTTACTGTTTGTGGTTGGTTCTTCAAAAGAATCCGGATTAGAGAGAATGATTGCTTATTTATCTGATAAATCCAATTTGCCAATTTCAACAATTACGTTTGATATTTTTAGTCAAGAAAACGGTGAGAATATCATTGCAAGAGAAATTTCGGAACCTTTTGAGAATTTAAAAGAAGTGAGTAATAACGACGTTTATAAAGATTTAGTTCAATTTTCTAAACAGGCAAATACTTTTAATGTAGTTCAGTCATTAGTCAATTTCTCAAATAATCATAATGTTTATGCGCGGTTTTATAAAAAAAGCATAATGATAACTCCTCCAAATAATAAAACCAGAATGCTGTTTACTGTTTGGTTAAAACCTACAAATAATAAAATTAAAGTTTACTTTAGTCCAAAAGCTATTTCAGAATTTTATCCCATTAATGAGCAGGAAATTAGTGACAAAGGATTTAAAGAAGGATATTTTGATTTAGAGTTAAAAAATGTCGAAGCTTTCATCTCAAATATAGAGAGTTTATTTAATTTTATTAATAACATAGAAGTTGGGATAGATGACGAGTAGATTGCTAGAATATTTGAGAAATGAATATGATTTATCCTGTGATCTAAAGCACATTTACGAGGAGTATGGCGTTCAGTCACTTATCAGTGAAGTAAATATTCAAAATAAAGAGACTTGTAGATGAACATTTTTATTAAAAAAAGGAAGAGTGAAATGGTAAAAGATAAAGTTGAAATGAGTGAAGAAGAAAAATATCGTTTAGCTATGGCTCTTCATAATGCTGTGGATTGGAAGCAAGCAAGAAGAGAAAGCAAGAAAAGATTGGCAACTGCCAAACATCAGGTGCATATTAATAAGGAGGAATAAGTGAGAAATTTAATGATAATAATCAGCTTGATTTTTGTACTAAACCTTTCAGCAACGATTATTAATGTTCCAGCAGAACAACCGACTATTCAAGCAGGAATCGACATA
>CAZAHZ010000085.1:8138-11837 GCA_964485055.1 uncultured Candidatus Cloacimonadota bacterium | reverse complement strand
TACGAATATATACATAATTTTATTTTTTAAGGCAAAGTGCGAAAGTCAGGTTAATAATCGCATTATTTTTGTGGATCACAAAGATATCTACTATCTTAAAGCTGATAACAAATACACGGAAGTTCATCTTTTTGATAAGAGTTATCTCGTTAATATGACCCTGGCAGAACTGGAAGGCAAATTAGGAGCGGATTTTATCAGGTTACACAGAAGTAATCTGGTGAACAGGAACTATATAAAGGAAATTATCAAGCTGCTTTCAAGAAAATGGATTGTCAGACTGACCGATAAAATCGGGACGGAGCTTCCGGTCAGCAGAGAGTCACATGATAAGCTGCTATAAATATTCTTTCAGACAGGACATTTCAATTCCTGAGATAAAAAAAGAGATCTTTGCAGGTCTCTTTTTTTTTATATATATCAATAATTATTGTTGAAGTTCAGGAAAATAATAAACGCGGTTATCTTCAACCTCTGATTTGTTTGTCATTTCCTGATACCATTCATTGAGATGTTCCGTCTCTTTGGAATTCTGGAAGACATTCAGAAGAGAATCCTTTTCAGCTTCATACTTCTCCATTTCCGGCTTAGTGCGTGCAGTAACAAAGGCTATATAGGCTCCCTTATCATCTTTGATAAGATCAGTATGTTGATCTACGTCCAGTTGCAGGATGGCTTTATTAAGTTCATCAACTTTCCGGACTTTAGGTAAACTCTTATCTATTGTGATCTCTGTAGCTTCCACAATTTCCCAGCCTTCTTCAGCAGCTTTGGCAAGATATTCTTCAGGCTGATAGGCAGTAGCAAATGAATCTGCTTTGGCTACCACTATCTCTGTCTTTTTATCTGTTTCCACCTGACGTTTGATCCTGCTCTTTACTTCTTCCAGCTCCTGATAATGCTCACCAACCTTATATGAAATCTGGGCTATTAGATAGCTTCCGTCTTTTTGTTTAATAGGGTCAGCAACCTTTCCGACTTTGTTTTCAAAAGCAAATTTGACTAAACTCTCCTCTCTGCCTATCCCGGAAATATAAGTGGCATCCTTGTAAAATTCCCTGGTTTCAGTCACTTCATATTTCATCTGGCTGCTCGCAGAATCAATCCCGACATTCTCAGCCAGGTCATAAAAATCCCTGGCAATGTATCCGAGTTTATCTTCAGTTTCAACACTGGGCTCAACTTTGATAAGGATATGACTTGCCAGAATTTCCGACTCGCCTTTGTCATTATTACGTTCATCTACCTTATAGATAATATGCCAGCCAAACTGAGTAAGTATTGGCTCTGAGATTTCTCCCGGCTTCATCGCAAACGCCTTTTCATCAAATTCTTTAACCATTTTACCCTTGCCAAACCAATCGAGATTTCCACCATCAGGTGCTGATGGCCCTTCTGAATGTTCTATCGCCATTTCAGCAAAATTATCTTTGTTTACCAAAACATAAATGGAGTCAATCCTGCTCTTTGCCTGGTTCTCATCTGATTCTGATGCTTTTAACGGCAGTTTAACGTACTTGTACTTTCTGGCTGGATCCTTTTTATAATCTTCCTTATGCTGGTCATAATATGCCTGGATTTCTTCATCTGCCGCAACAATATTTTCTATTTTCTTAGGATCAAAAAATATGATCTTTGCATTTGCCATATCATTTTTCTTGATATAATCATCTTTGACGTCATCCATTGTGACCACAACTTCGCTCTTGATCCGTTCGTAAAGTTTCTCATAGGGCAGTGAATTGCGGTGTGACATCTCCAGATACTGGGCAAACTGGTCATTGGTCATCAAAGCATCCATATATTTATCATAATCAAACTTTCCATCTGTCTGGAAATCAGGTATCTTTTGAATATCTTCACCTGGATTATTCAATTTCTCCATTACGTCATCATCCGAGACTTTGATACGATATTTTTTCATCGCCTTATTCAATATAATTTCATCTTTTAACTGCTTAAAAGTGTCATTATTGATCTGGTTCATGGTTGCATCATCAATTTCTTTGTCCGGATTGTCTTCTGCATATTTGCCATAGGCTCTCTGCAGCATTTGTTTATACTCTGTGTAGGTGATCTTTTGCCCTTCAATCTTAGCCACATATGGTTTCGGACTAAAAATCCCGGCAACTCCACCAATTCCCATTCCTACGATAAATACAATCGCAACTACCCAAAAGATAGGTTTTGCATTTCTCCGCATCTGTTCGAACATCTACATATCCTCCAATATATCTCACAATTAAACTTCAGTGATTAATACCAAATCCTTGAATGCTGTAATTTATTCAAGCTTTTTTTGTAAAGCAATATTTTTTTCGCTGGAATTACACCAAAAGTCTCTTTTTCCAGAATCCTCTCTCCTATTGGAAATAGCAAGCTCTCAGCTTCTTTATAGCTGGTGGGAAGAAGGAGAAATAGGTCGTATAGGTCTTATAAGTCCTATATTTTATAAGATGGTAGCCAAAGTTTTGGTTAATATACTTGTGAGGTTAGAAAAAATAGACGGGTAGGCAGGAATGAGCAGATTGTTAAAGAAAGGCTTGTGTTAATATTCTGAGATATTTTCTTCATTGACAAAAAATATCTGATCCGTAAATTAATAATTTAAATTACTATGAGGTGATGTTTTGGAAGAAAACAGTGAAATTCAATGGGATAAAGAGATAAAATTATTATTATTCAGTAATAAAATAGCCAACCGGACTGCTCTTGAAAGCATGTTAAGTTTTGGCTCGCAGCAAATATCAGTTCAGTCACGCAGCAGTGTGAGCAAAATAATCAAGGAATTAGAAGATAATAAATACGATATTATCATACTTTGTATCTTTGATATCAAAGATAAAGAACTCATCGTATTTCTGAACGATCACCCACAAGTACCTGTAATTTTGATTGATAATTATTATAATAGGTCAAGGGCTGAGACACTTCTGGTTGCCGGAGCATTGGATTACCTGGATATCAGTACTTTGGACAGCAGGTTATTGATCAAAACAATTAATTATTCCATTCAGCGCAAAGATGCAGAAAATTTGGCATTACAAGCTCAAAACCGCATGAAAATACGTAGTACATTTCTGGCAAATATGAGCCATGAAATTCGTACACCCCTGAATTCCATCATTGGATTTTCCGAATTGCTGTTTGATGAGGAAACTGATGCCGTAAAGCGTGAAAAACTCAATATGATTCGTCAAAGCGGAAAACACCTGCTGACCCTGATCAACGGAATTCTCGATTTTTCCAAACTGGAAGCTGGTAAAGTTAAAGCTGATAATGAAGATTTTTCCATAGATGATCTGGTGATGACACTCTATTATATGATGCTGGTGAAATCAGGAGACCGTAATCTTGATCTCAATATCAAACCTCTGGGCAAAATCCCGGAGCTGGTGCATGGTGACGAATTCAGGATCAATCAGGTATTGATCAATTTGATGAATAATGCCATCAAGTTTACTGAAAAGGGATCAGTTACGCTGGAATACAATTATGACAAGGATAAAGCAATATTTAGTGTCATAGATACCGGCATAGGTATTCCCAGACATCAGCAGGAACATATATTCGATGCCTTTGAACAGGTTTATGAACCTGATTTCAGTCAGCAGCCCGGAACAGGATTAGGGCTGGCGATCAGTAGAAATCTTGTTCATCTGATGAATGGTACAATCAAAGTGATAAGTGAACCAGGTA
>CAZAHZ010000085.1:0-8128 GCA_964485055.1 uncultured Candidatus Cloacimonadota bacterium | reverse complement strand
CTCCACATTCACAGTTACCATCCCGCTTCCTGTTATCAAATGGCAGACTGATAAAAACATCTCTGAAATCCGCAATAAATTCCCAGCCCGGAAACTGGGAATCATCTTTCTTTCACGTGAACAAAAGGAAACGGTGTATAACTGGTTCGAAAACAAACAGATTGATACTGTCTGGTCAGATCCGGAATCCTGGCAGAACGACAACTTTCTGGGAACAGACGTGATCCTTATTCCTCAAGGGATTCCTAAAAGCGTGAAATCTAAGCTTTTTGACCAGTTACTGGCAGATTTTCAAACCTGCTATAAACCCAGGATATTTTATTTTTCAAAGAATGAAAAGCTATTTTTTGTCGTAAACAAAAAACTGTTTTATTCCAGTTACATAGAAGTAAATGATAAGCTGCTGGACCAAAATCTCAAGCCTGATGATTTCATAATATTCCTAAATAATTTCTTTGAAAAAATAGAGACAAAAGGCAAAGAGATGATCAGGACCTGGAAGAAAAACTTTGTGCAGGAAAATCCAGGTTTAGAAGAAGTACTGTATGAGGCAATTATGCGAATGCAGGAAAAGATCAGGCAGCTAAATCAGGCTGCTGCTGGAAACAACTATAAAGAAATTGAAGAAATAGCGCACAGTCTGAAAGGGTTTACCGGGCAAACCTGCATTTATGAGATCAGTAATCGAGCCAGTATTATTCTGGACGAAATCCGCAGCAATAAAGATGACCCTCATCTTGACGTTATCCGGCGGGAACTCGCATCTCTTAATGAGATCATCTACCTGTTACCCCGCAAATTTATTGGTATCACTCCCCGACTCCGACCTGCGTTGGAGAAACCTATACATCCTGAATTTCCGCCTATGAAAATTCTTGTTGCTGAAGATAATCCCATCAATCAGGCGGTAATCAAGGACTTTTTGCGCCACTTTAATCTTAGCTGCACTCTCGTGGATAATGGACTGAGTGCTTTAAAAGAATTGCAGTCAGATGCTTTTGATATTCTATTCCTTGACATTCAAATGCCGGTTATGAATGGTATCGAAACTTTGAAACGCATCAGAATGGATAGCCACCTGGGAGATGTTTTTGTTGTTGTTCTTACTGCTTATGTATTTGAAGTCTCTAATGATAAATTTCTCCAGAACAACTGCGATGCTTTTCTCATCAAACCATTTGAAAAAAAGCATCTTTTGGAAATTCTGCAGAAAGCTGCCGAAAACTATAAGAAAAAATCTACGGAGAAAATTATATGAAAAATCAAAGATTTCAGGATTACAGCAAACAACATATTCTCATCATTGATGACGAACCCATCAATCTGAAGATTTTATCTCGGAAACTGGAAACCGAGGGTTATGAAGTCATTGTTGCTTCCAGTGGTGAAACCGGTCTGCACCTGGTAACTGAATCTCAGCCTGACCTTATTCTGCTCGATATCATGATGCCTGAAATTGATGGCTTTGAAGTCTGCCGTCGCCTGAAAGCATCTCCACAAACCAGCGAAATGCCTATAATATTCCTGACCAGTAAAACGGATACAGAAGATGTAATTAAAGGTTTTGAGCTTGGTGCAGTGGATTATGTAGGCAAACCTTTTAAACATCTGGAACTCCTGGCTCGAGTAAAAACTCATCTGAAATTACGCAGCACTGAGAATAAACTCCAGAAAATGGAATTAAATTATTCTCTGGTCAATCGCGAATTACTGGATAACCTTGGACCTGAGATCATTGGTGTCAGCAAAAAAATGCAGGATATAACTGACATAATGGCAAGAGTTGCCCAATTTACCGATACTTCCGTTTTGATCACCGGCGATAGCGGAACGGGTAAGGAACTTATCGCCCGCGGGATTCATACTCTAAGTCCCCGCAAAAAAAATTATTTCTATGCCGTTAATTGTTCCGCTATTCCGGAATCATTATTCGAAAGTGAGTTCTTTGGTCATAAAAAAGGGGCTTTCACCGGAGCGGATGAACATCGAGCCGGTATGTTTGAAATTGCTGATAAGGGTACTTTGTTTCTTGATGAAATCGGTGATATGAAAATGGAACTCCAGGGAAAATTGCTGCGAGTACTGGAGGATAAAAAAGTTGTCAGGGTGGGAACCCATAAGGAAACCCCCGTGGATGTCAGAGTAATTTCCGCTACAAATCAAAATATTCATGCTCTTCTTTCGGAAAAAGGCTTTCGGCTCGATCTTTATCACCGGCTGAACACTTTTGAGATCCATATTCCTCCTCTTAGAGAACGCCAGGAAGATATCAGACCGCTGGTTGAACATTACACAGCACAGATATCACAAAGACTAAAGAAAAAGATATTCGCAATAGATGATGAGGTATTCACTATTCTTGAGAATTATGATTTTCCGGGAAATGTGCGAGAGCTTAAGAATTTTATCGAAAAAGCAGTTATTCTCTGCGACAGTAATAAAATCAGCCTGAAAGATTTCCCAAATATTAATCTCTCGACTGATATTCCCTTTCGGAAGCTTGATGCCCTGCCCATCATTGAAGAAGATTTTAATTTGGAAGAAATGGAGAAGAAATTAATTATCCTGGCTCTTGAAAAATCCAATAATAATAAGTCTCATGCTGCTCAATTGCTCAATATCACTCGTCAATCTCTTGATCGAAGAATTAAAAAATTCGATCTGGAATAATTTTGTCAGGCTTTCCTTTCTTCGGATTTGACGATTATCATCTCCAAAGCAAAAAGCAGTAATACTCCCAAGATCAGATACTTCCAGAGCTCAAACCCATATCGAGCCTGAAAAATCGTCTCTTGCCATGACTCATCACAGAGATTTACATAGGGACTGTCTGGTATGATCATCTCCTCAAAACTGCTCTCGGTATAATCAGGATTAACTGCTAGTGGAATTTTTTCCTCACCTTCCTGATATATGCCTGGTTGTCTTAGATTTATTTTCCTACCACCTGTTTCTACGGAATTGCCATCAGGATAATAAAATGGTTCTGACTGCGGACGATAGAGCATCCCAGATTTAAACTGCCTTTTTCCTATTCCAGAAGAAGCAGTGAACATCAGAGAATTATATGCCAGTATCGGATAATTGGCATCTATTAGAAATGAAGACCGCAAATCACTGATATCAAACAACCAGATAATATTTCCCGCCTTTTCAATCACCAGCGGATGGTGCTCAGCTTCCACAATCACATTTGCCGTTGTTGTTGCTGTCCAGAGATCGCGGATTACTGCTGGTCTCGCAGCATCGAGCCGGATTGCTGCCGGATGATATTTGTTTACTTGAGTGATTTTCACTGTCTCTTCCGAAGGTTGCTGGTTTTTGAATTCAAGCTCAAATTCAGTTGATAAATATCCCCGTGCCCGTTCATCCATTTGTTTATCTGCCAGAAATAAAATATTCTGACCTTTCTGGCTGAGATTGCTCAGGATAAACTGTAATTGCCCATCCCAGTCATTATAAGACCAGACAATCAGGTTGTCATAGTTCTTGAGCTTTTCTAAACTTATATTTTCATGGATCAGGTCAATATTACCACTAATGCCCGAATATATCCCTAAAATAGTCTGCAAAGTTATGGGCAATTGAATTTCACTAGTTATTATACCTATCCGAGGCTGATGATTATAATAAAAAGCAAAGTTGTACCGGTTATCATAGATCAATCTCTCATCACGGACACTCACGTAACCACTATGCCAGCCCGGACGTTCCAGTGAGATCAGAAAATTGTTCTGCTGCTTCTCACGTGCCTGCAAATCTGTCACCTTCTCTGCTACTGTCGTCCCGTCCAGCGTCAGGGAGCAGATCACATCTTCTGCCGGCTGATTGCCGTTATTAACTACCTGAAACTCTATCTGCCGCTCTATACCCCGTTCCACAAAATTACTGCCCAGAAACGCTGACTCAATGCTCAGATTTATCCTTTCTTCAATGCCACTGGTCGGTATGATAAATAATGCTGTTTCCAGTTCCACTGGAATTTCCTGGGACTGCATGTCCGTGATCAGATAGATCTCACGATTGGGGATCTGACTTTCTTTTAGTCTGGATTCAGCCAGTTTTATAACATCAGCCAGGTTTTCTGCCTGAGGTGTTATTGCTATAGAATGCAAAACCTCTGAGGAAAATGACCCGAAATTTAGACCAGAATTGAGAGCATTCCAGTTTCCGTCTAAAGTGAATAGAATACTGATATCATCTGCTGTCAGCATCTTCCCTATTGCTTCGGCAATTTGCAGCCCTTTATCCAGTTCTGTCTGCATATCCACCACAAAATCCATGCTGTAGGAATTATCTAATATTATTGCCACTGCCGTGCGAGGGTGTCGGCTTGTACCCTTTAATTTTTCCAGCTTTATCGCGGGGCGTGATATTGCCAGAACTGTTAGTAATATGATCAACATCCGGATGATCAGAAGCAAAAGGTTCTTTATATTTACTTTTTTCTTCTGCTTTTTCTGACTGAGCTGGATAAAACGGATTGAACTGAATATTATCCTTGGTGGTCTCTTTCTGGCGAAAAGATAGATCAGCAAAGGAATTAGCACCGCTAATGATAGTATCAGAGCAGATGAATTCAGAAATGATAAATTAAACATGATTCTCCCAGAATGAGTGCTTCAGATAGATTTCCCTGCCGGTAAAATAGAAACCGATCCCATATAGTAATCCAAACATGGTATCAATAAAGTAATGATAATGACAAAAAACTGTAGAAATCGTCAGTAAAGTCACTACCGGCAAAATTATCCATCCCAGTTTCCGGTTAAAATCAAAGGCACTGATATTCACCACTACTGCTATCGCTACATGTGAGGATGGAAATGCTCCGCCCAGATGTGGAGAGCTATTATAGATAAATGCCATGATCCGAGTGAAGGGTCCATATCGATAGGTCTGGGTCAATTCCATCATCCCCGGCAGATTTCTGCCACCCACCACGGGTAAAATATCAAACGTCAGGTAGCAGAGAAAAAACACGAATGTCAAAATGAAGGCATATAATCTGAATTTCACCTGGTTCCTGAGGTACACTGCCAGGTAAAATATTCCCATCAGATAATAACTGAAATATGACAGGTGTAATATCTCACTGATAATCCATTTATTAAACATTAAGCCCCATACCCGTGCCGGTTGATAACCAAATATAAAATAATCTATCTTCTGAAAAAAAGCATCCAGAAAATCTGGAAATATTATCCTGTTAAGTGCTGAAGTTGCCTCAAAAAAATACAGAAAAAAAAGTATCGCATACCAGTCCCTCACAATTTGCCAGAATCTGTTCGGATACTTTGCATGTAATCTGTTAATTAATGCTATAAAAATCATTATTAAAAAGAATATCGTCAGGTGTTTGACAGGGTTATGCATTCTGTCGCTAGCCATTCCGTGCAGGATAATTCCCGTCAGCATATAGAGAATATTTATCAGACAATAGATTAAAACAAGAATATCAATTGGCTGCAGCAGCTTCTTCTTTTTCAATTGCTTTCCCAGCCTGGTTTTCTTTTATTATTTTATCATATATCCTGTAAACCTTGTCTATCTTGCCACCCAGTAATTCCGCCATGCGGTTCATCATCAGATTATTCTCCAGTATCCAGGAAAATTCTCCATTGATCCAGGTTCGTTTATGATTCATTGCTATTTCAAACGCTTTTGCATAAAATGACAGATCTACTCCCTTATTGCGATATTTCTCACTCACTCCCATGATCGGTACTCGCAGTCCTGTTATTTTGTTCTGCCAATATAACAGCTTGAATATTCCAAATGGAAATAACCTGCCATTGAGCTTTTTAAGCACCTCATTATAGTCCGGCAGACATACAAAAGTGCCCATTAATTCATCTCCCCGCTCGGCTATATAAACAAATTCCGGTAAAGCAAATGTGATCAGAGTATCCACAGTATGCTTGAATTCTCGATCAGTCATCGGCACATATCCCCAGTTATTCGACCACGCATCGCGATATACCTTAAATACTTTATCCAGAAATTCACGCTGCTTTTTTTTATCCTTCATGGGTAACGTCTTGATCTCATATCTATAACGCTTCTGAGCCATGTCTGCTATCTTCTTTACTCGCTCTGATACCTGTCCTATCTTGATCCGGTAGGCATACAAATCCATTGACTTTTCCAGTCCCCAATTCTCAAATAACTTCTGATAATACTCCTTATTCCACACATTCATTAAAAAGCTGGGGCTATGGTAACCCTCCACCAGAAGACCAACTTCTTCATTAACAGAAAAATTCATCGGTCCACGCATTGCCTCAAAACCTTTCTTCCGTAACCACTCATAAGCACTGTTAAATAGTGCATCCGCAACATCTTGATCATCAATACTTTCATAAAATCCAAAAAAACCTAACTTATCATTATGCGTCTTGTTATGCAGCGTATTGCTTTGTGCCGAAATCCTGCCCACTATTTTGTTATCACGGCTGGCTATAAATAATTTTACTTCCGAATGCTCAAAATACGTCCCTTTCCCAGGATTGAACATCTCCTTCTGCTCCATGATCAAGGGTGGTACCCAGTACTCTTTCCTGTCATAAAGACTAAAGGGAAACATGATAAACTGTTTCCGCTGATGCCTGGTTTCTACCACCGTAATTTTAATCTGGTTCACACGCTACCTCCTGACCTAAATTTCACCTCGACTTTTAGAAACAAAAAAGTTCATTATTCCCATCAATATCGCCAACACGTACATCATGCTGATAAATGTCCCATCTTTTACAAATATTAAATTTAAAAATGGCGGCATCATCACCACCAGGTATTGAACAAATCTATGCTGCTCAAAACGCAGAGTGACTATCAATGCGATCAGTCCGGCTATCAGCATTGGTATTGGTGCAAAGAACATCACGCAACCCATATAGGTGAAAACCCCTCTACCGCCTTTGAAATGATGTGTTACCGGCAGACAATGACCCACCAGCATCAAAAAACCAAGCGACATTAATGATACATCCGTAGTTAAGGTCTGCGTATTTGGCATCAGACTTAAGATCACTTTAAGCAGAAAAAGATAGATGTAAATCTTGCTGAAATCCACAAAGCCGGAAAATATTCCCAGTGATTTATCTACATTACTAAAAATATTCTGCGTATCAGGATGCCCCGTCCCAACTTTATAGAGATTCAAACTGCGGAATGTTTTAGCAATCAGGCGTGCGGTTGACCAGCATCCAATTGAATAAGACAAAATCGCTAATAAAAAATAAATTATTGTATCTGACATATCAATTCCTCAAACTGCATGCCCGTGGTCCAAAGATCACTGTCCCCAGGCGTACCAGATTTGCTCCTTCTTCTATCGCTATCTCATAATCATTGCTCATTCCCATCGAAAGCCACTTCATTTCCACGTCTGGATATTGCAAGGCAATTTTTTCTTTTAAGGTTCTCAATATTACAAAGCTCTTCCGTAATTCTTTCTCCTGATCTGTAAACCTTCCTATTGTCATTAATCCCTTAAGTCTTATTTGTTTGAACTCCCTGATTTGCCCCGCCATCTCAATCGCTTCCTCGGGCATTATGCCAAACTTGCTCTCTTCACCCGACGTGTTTACCTGTAATAATATCTCCTGAACATTACCGGATTCTGCCAGCTTCCTATCCAGTTTCTCCACCAGATGAAGATCATCAACCGAGTGAATCAATGATGGCTTCAAATTTAATATTTTATTGATCTTATTGGTCTGAAGATGACCTATAAAGTGAAATTCTCTATATAATCCCGCTAACTGAGGTATCTTCTCCTCAGCTTCCTGAACTTTATTTTCACCAATATATTCAATTCCAGCAGTCAACGCTGACTTGATAACTTCTACGTTATGTGTTTTTGTTACTGCCAGTAATCTGATATCTTCACGAGCTCTTCCCGCTCGTCCCGCAGCTTTTGCTATTAACTCCTCCACTTCCGCCAGTCTTTCATTTAAATTCATAAATTTCCCCATAGCATAATATCTTTTTTATGAAAAATAATTTATTCTCTCTCTCAGTGTCAAGCTAATTGCCTCTCTGATGCAATTAAATGAACGGAGACTGTTTAATTTTTATTATGTATTTATCCCCGATAGGGGATATATTTGAATAGCCCCAGGTT
>CAZAHZ010000084.1:0-11919 GCA_964485055.1 uncultured Candidatus Cloacimonadota bacterium | reverse complement strand
AAAGTTAAATATAGGAGTATGTATATTAAAAAAAGGGCAAAAATGTTAGGATTTGCTGTAACTAACATTATAGCTGGCAGTTACGACCTAACATTTTCCTAACATTCCTAACATTTATGAATCGTGAGTCGTGAGTCGTGAGACGTGAGAGGGGGAGAGGGGGAGAAGGGGTGACGGGGAGAAGATGTGAAGATGAGGTGATTTTGGAATAAATAAATAGGGGCGACTAATTTTTTTACTTGCCAGAGGATTGAGGGATTGGGAGTGTGCATTAATTAATAGAGAGAAGGTTATAAATATATGAAAAGAGAGATATTATTAATAATGCTGCTGCTTTCGGTGCTGATATTGCTGGCGGGGGGAGCAGAGAAGAAAGAAATAAGCAGGATAAAGGGGCGGGCTGATCTGATCTGGGGTTATGGAGTGGGTGATGATGCAGCAGAGGTGAAGGAAACAGCGAAGCGTGAGCTGGCGAAAGCTATCAGCGATTGGTATCTGACTAAAAGAGGAATTGCGAATAAGATAAATTATGGCAAGCGGGATCAATATGAACAGATGGTGGAAGTTTGGCAGGATAGTTTTAGTGCAGACCTGCATTATCTGGGGACAGGAGAGAAAGAATTTGAAGGGATCTATTATATCAGCCAAAGCAGGTGTGCGGAATTATATAAGACCAAAAAGGAGCAATTGCAGACGCTGATCAATCGGGGTGAAAAGGCACTGGAACTGAATAAGATAGGTTTATATTTCCGCAATTTCTATTGGGCTCTGGTGGAGTTAGATCTTTTAGCAGGAGAGGATGTGACAATTGGTGAGAAGAATTGGACAAGTGAAAACCTGATAGAAATGATCAACCGGGTTGCGGAGAATTTTGCTATAAAAATTGCGGGGAACAGATATGAAGCTGGTAACCGGCGTCTGATCATGCAGGTGCTATATGATCGTCGTCCGGTAAATGATCTGCGACTGGGTATATTAGTGGGTGACAGTTATCAATATTATTCAGTGACAGACCGTTATTTGCAGGTTGATATCTTTGGATTTGAGTATGCAGACCAGGAAAATATCACATTCAGCATTGATGTTCAAGATAAATCAACTAAGGTCTGGGGAGATGAAGTAGCCAGGTTGGGTTTTATCACAGGGATGAACGGTTTTGAAGCCTACCGGACAATACCTTTACGGGAAGTGGAATTTGAGGAAACAGGGTGGCAGGCAGTGAATTTTCCCATTGCGGAGGAAGGATCAGGCTACGAGCTGCTGGCAGCGAATTTGCGTAATTTGGTGGAAAGCATTGAGAAAAACAATATAGCAGAAACCGGGATATTTAGCAATCCGGCAGTGATGGAAGAATTCAGCCGGCTTCAGACAATAATGCAATTAAAGAATCTTGTCCTGGGAACACGAATAAAAAGCTATGAAACTGCGGAAGGTATAATGTGGCGTGGATTTGATGTGGAGATAGTCTTTGCAGGAGGTTTGACGACGATAACGAATTTGGTGGTGAAAACGGATAGCGAGCATAAGATCAGCGGAGTCTGGCTGGGTATGAAGCCTATAGATTTTCGGTTATTAAGCCGGAATTATGGAGAGGGGGGAGAGCTGGAGAAGTTTTTAGCCATTACAGAGAAAATTGAGAGGCAATATACAGAAGCAGTTTGCGGGATGGGAGGTGAAATTGAAGGATTTCCAGTTTATCCGGCAGCAGGCTGGGATTGGGCGGAAATAGAAGATATCTCAATAGAAGTATTGGAAAATGGGGTAGTGTATAATTTCAGATTGACGCTGTCAGGAGAAGAACAAAGCTGGGAATTTGAATTGAAGGGTATAGAAGGAGAATGATAGCATCATGGGCAAGATAAAAATATTATCCGAAGAAGTGAGCAATAGAATAGCAGCAGGAGAAGTGATAGAGCGTCCGGCATCAGTAGTTAAGGAATTGGTGGAAAATTCACTGGATGCGGGAGCAGATGAGATAACCGTGATAATAGAAAATGGCGGGAAGAAGCTGATCAAAGTGATAGATAACGGAACAGGGATGAATGAGGATGATGCCTTGACAGCCTTTGAACGGCATGCGACTAGTAAGATACGAACAGTGAGTGACATTTTCAGTATTGGAACTCTTGGTTTCCGGGGAGAAGCGCTGCCAAGTATTGCTTCCGTATGCCAATTGATCTTGATCACGCGGGAAAAGGAGAGTGAACTGGCGACGCAGGTGGAATTTAAAAGCGGAAGATTAATGAATGTGAGCAAAGTATCGGCAAATTCGGGAAGTTCGCTTGAAATACGGAATTTATTTTCCAATGTGCCAGCGCGGAAGAAATTTTTAAAAACGGATTTGGTAGAATATAAACATATTCTGCAATATCTACATTATCAATCAATAGTACATTTTGAGACAAGTTTCAGATTAATCGTTAATGATAAGGAGAAATTAAATTATCCGGCAACGGCAGAACAGGAAGACCGGATCAAACTGGTGCTGGGCAAGCGTTTTTTCAGCAGCAACAGGATGCATATAGACGAGAGCAGAAGCGGGTTACATCTTTATGGATATCTCAGCGGACTGGAAGAGCAGGATGCGATATATGATCAACACTATGTTTTTGTGAATGGGAGATATATCAAAGACCGGATCATAACGCATAGTATAAATAGTGCTTATGAGCCATTTATCAAGAAATTCCGGATGTTTCAGCAGGGCAAATTACCGCCCTATATACTATTTCTGGAGATTGATCCAGCCTCAGTGGATTATAACGTACATCCAGCGAAACTGGAGATCAGATTCCGCGATGCGGGGGCGGTTCATCAATTTATTAAAAATGTGATCAGCCAGAAATTGCTGGCGTATGAAGAAGCCAAATACAGTGAGATAAAAAGAAAATTAAAAGAGACAGCAGCCCAGGAAGACGGTTTGGGTGAATTTGACAGTAAGCTGTTTAACAGACGCACGGATAAGAAGCGATATGAAGAAGTTCGGAAAGACCTGCAGGATGTGTATCAGCCGGACATATTTCGTGGGAAGCGGGTGGAAGACGAAGAACTACTTTTTAAGATGCATGATGAGAGCATCCTGCGTAATCGAAAAGATATGCTGCCTCACGAGGAAGAGATCGTCAATCCCTGGCAGTTGCATCAAAGTTATATCTTTGTGGCAACGGAAGATGGAGTGCTGGTGATAGATCAGCATGCAGCGCATGAGCGTGTGGTTTATGAGAAATTGATCCAGAGATTGCATGGAGCTCCGGCGCAGAGTCAGAAATTAATATTCCCGATCGTGGTGGAATTACCGCCCTTTATGCAGATAACGATACCACAATTGATTGAGGCAAATCTGGCTGAATTCGAAAAGGTGGGATTTAAGATCAAAACATTCAGTAATAATTCCATAGTCATAGATGAAATCCCTGTGGAACTTGAGCAGTGGGATGGTGGCGATATATTTATCGAGATCATCCGGACATTAGAAGATGAGATGTCCGAGACTAAGGATTTTCGAGATGGCATGGCGAAATCAGTAGCATGCAAATCAGCAATTAAAGCGGGACTGAAGATGAGTAGAAAAGAGATGCTGTCGCTGATCAATGATCTTTTTGCCTGCGAAGTACCGTTTTTTTGTCCACATGGCAGACCGGCGATAATAAAATTAACCTTAACGGAATTTGAAAAAAGGTTTAAACGCATAGAAAATTAATGAATAAAGGTATCATAATAGTTATCCAGGGAGCTACGGCAACAGGAAAGAGTGCTTTGGCAGAAGAGCTGGTGCAGGAATTTAACGGAGAGATCATTTCGGCAGATTCCAGGCAGGTTTACCGATATCTGGATATCGGCACAGCAAAGCCGGATAAAGCTGTTCTTGAAAAGATTGGTTATCATCTGATTGATATAGTGAATCCTGATGAGGAATATAATGCAGGATTATTTGCCAGAGATGCCAGGAAGAGCATCAGTGAAATTGAGAAACGTGGGAAAACTCCTTTTATAGTAGGAGGAACGGGATTTTATATCAGGGCATTGCTGCGGGGATTGGCTCCAATTCCAAAGATATCTGCTGCTACACGGACTAAGGTGGAAGAATTTATCCAGACTAAAACCATCGAAGAAGTATATGAATATTTGCAGGAGGTTGATAAAACTGCTGCTGCCAGAATAGATAAAAATGATCTGCGTCGTCAGCAGAGGGCTTTGGAAGTATATGCGAGCACGGGAAAGCCCATATCCTGGTATTGGGAACAGGAGATGGGAAAATTCCCATATAATTATTTAAATATTCTCTTGACTGCTGACCGAGAAAAATTATATGAACGGATCAATCACAGGATAGATGAAATGGTGGAAAAGGGATTAATAGATGAGATACGGGGATTGCTGTCAAAGGGCTATCAGGAAGATGATCCAGGTATGATTACAGTAGGTTATCGGGAATTTTATCTCTGGTTGAATGGAGAAAAAACCTTTCCGGAAGCGATAAATCTGGCGAAACAGCATAGCCGCAATTATGCCAAACGGCAGATAACCTGGTATCGGCAGCAAGAATTTGATTTGACATTATCAGTAAACAGCCTTAACCTATATGTATTAAAAGATGAGATTGGTAATTATATAGATAAAAGGAGCAATAAGTGGTAGCGATCGTAAATGGGATCAGGATAACAAAGGAACAATTACGTCAGGAGACGAATTTTATCAGCCTGAAAAATCGAAACCTGGATCAGGAGAATCTTTATAAGCAGGCATTGAAGAATCTGATAGATGCAGCTATGATCCTGAAGCAATCAGAGAAAGCAGGTGTTTTTGTGGAGGAGCATGAAATTGATGAAGCCCTGGTGAAATTTCTATCTCACTTTAGTGATGAACAGAAATTCAATTCAAAGCTGAAAGAAATTGAGATAACGGAAGAAGAATTGCGGGCTAGATTGGAGCTGCATGTCCGGGTAGGGAAATTTTTAGCAGGGAAATTTGATTACCAAGACGAATCATGTGAAGAGAAGCTGCTTAAATTCTTTGAAGCTAACCGAGAACTTTTTATAACTGATGATAAAATCCGGTTGAGCCACGTGTTAATTGAGGGATATTGCGAAGAAGTTAGAGAATGTGCTGAGAATATTCGCAGGGAGATCAGTTCAGCCGAAGATTTTAAATTTCAGGTTCAGACTGCCTCCCATTGCCCAAGCTGTTTACAGAATGGGGATCTGGGTTATCTCTTAAAAGGAGAATTGATCCCGGAGCTTGATGAAATTGCTTTTGGCATGAAACCCGGTGAAATCAGCGATGTTATAAAAACACCTTATGGTTATCATATCCTGATGGTTACGGAATGTATTCCTGCGCGTCAGCTTGAGTTTGAAGAAGTTCGTGAATTTCTGAGCCAGTATCATCAGAATTTATTGATGGAACTTAATGTTGAGAAGTACTTGAATGAACTCCGGCAGAAGGCAGATATAAAAATATTCTAATTAAATAGCCGCTTTTCCTCTTTTTTTACTTTACAAATGTTAGAGAATGGAATTTTTTCTATTTAAATATATTGAGGAGAAATTTATATGCGAAAGTTATGCGTTAATTTAGATAGAATAGCTGGTCTCAGACAATTACGGGATTCTCTGGAACCCGATCCTGTCGCTGCTGCAGTAATCTGTGAACTAAATGGAGCAGACAGTATTTCTGTAAGGTTACAATCGGAACAGGCATCAATCCAACCTCGCGATATTAAACTCTTGCGACAGATTGTGCAGACGCAATTTATTCTGGAAATTCCCAACCGTCAGGATTATATTACGCTGGCACAAAAATACCAGCCTGATCTTTTAACTATTATCCCAGCCTATCAGGAAGGCAGTGTAATGCAGACCGGACTGAAGCTAAATCATAACCTGCAGGAAACGATTACAGCTTTACGAGAAAATGGAGTTAATATCTGTTTATTGCTTGATCCTGACCCTTTGCAGATCAAACAGGCGATCAAACTCGATATTCAAGCCATAGAAATCTGCACAGGAAATTATGCTTTTCTGAAAGACAAGGACGAAATTGCCAAAGAACTGAATAATATTCGAAAAGCAGCGGAGATTGTTGTACAGGCAAAGTTGGTTTGTGCCGCGGGACATGGACTGGATTATCGTAACATCATGCCACTGGTTCAGATCAGGGAGATCAACGAATTCAGGATAGGTTACGCTCTTGTTGCCCGGGCGATATTTACCGGATTGGATAGAGCGATTCATGATATCAAAGCAATAATTGAATAGTGAATAGTGACTGGTGACTGGTGACTGGTGAGTAGGAAGAGGAAGAGGCTGTAGCTGGTTATTTATAGTTATTGGTGGGGTAAGATTTTAATCTCCGATAATTTTTACGAGGACGCGTTTACGTCTATTTCCATCAAATTCACCATAAAATATCTGTTCCCATGGACCAAAATCAAGTTTTCCTTCAGTTATAGCAATAACCACTTCTCTGCCCATGACAGTACGTTTTAGATGGGCATCAGCATTATCCTCAAAGCCATTATGATCATATTGAGAATAGGGCTTTTCGGGAGCAAGTTTCTCCAGCCAGCGTTCAAAATCGTTGTGCAGTCCTCGTTCGTCATCATTAATAAATACGCTGGCAGTAATGTGCATGGCGTTGACCAGACAGATACCTTCTTTAATACTGCTTTCTTGCAAGCAGGCATTAACATCGGGAGTTATATTGATCAACATGCGGCGTTGAGGAATGTTGAACCAGAGTTCCTTGCGGTATGATTTCATTTCATTTGCCTGTTATCACGATATTATCGAACCAGGAATTAAGCTCCCTTTTGAGTGTTTTATCAAGTTTCTTTTCTATATCAATATAGACGCGGGATTTGGCTTCCTGCTCGGAAATCGAGCCGGAACGTCCGGAGGGATTAAGGCTGAGAATTGTTTTTCCATCAGGCTGTGTGAGATTTAGCGACATATCCCAGCGGTAAAATATAGTGTCATCTTCTCTGTTCAAATCAGTTAAAGACATATTAAGCGATCCGTTGATGCTAATATATCCTGAATTACTGACTATCTGAAAACCTTCGGCAGTTAATATCCTGCTGACAATATTCTCAATCCGCTTATCTTCATCACCCTGGAATTTAAAAGAAAATGTGATCTCTCTCGCAGTCTCCACGTAGTTATTCTGTATGGCATTTACATCATATTCAGGATTGTAGAGTGAACTCATCTGTGGAGATATGATCTTATACTGCCGAAGGAGGTCTTCATTTTTTTGAGCAATCATCCAGGCAGCTCCGGCATAGGCATATTTATCCATAGGATTCGACAAACCTGTACTTTTATTCAGGTAAAACCTAACCTGCTTAGAATTTCCCGAAATCATTTCTTCGTAGATATTTCCGGTCGCAAAGCGATCCAGATATGCTATGGTATGCACTTGTGCTTTACTGTCAGTATAGGATTCCCCGAACTGAGTGTTAACGAGAGATTCTTCCGAACTGAGGGTCACATTCTTAACAGACCTGGTATAATCTTCTGCAGAAGTCTCCTTTCCCCGTGTAAGTTCTTCATATCTTTTTTCCATGGTCTCTGTTGCTGAAACATTTGTCCGGAAAATGCGGGATAATTTGGCAGTCGCATCTTTCTCGGCATCGGAGCGTGAGTATCCTGAGCCTATTGCTGAAATATAGGCATTATTGGGATATTTACTTTCCGGATTATCCAGCCATTCAGGTGGTGCGGAACGCTTAACTGCCTTATTCCCGGCACAGGTGGTGAACAGGGCAATCAAAATTATAAAAATTATGACTTTCTTTTTCATGCTTCCTCTTTATTGCAGACAAAATGATTCTACCAGGTTTAACTGGCTTCCATCAATATGAACATTTCCTTGATTATCACTGTAAATCACCTTACCATATTTATTGAGATAATTTATCACTATCTGATGTTTACCGGGAGATATATGTATCTCAACAATATGTGCAAGCTGTGGAAAGTAATGTGAAATTCTCAGATCAGCTTGTTCCGTGGCTGAAACAGCCAGGTCTGCCCCTAAATTAAACAAAGACGAAACAAGTTGATTACCGACCTGCTCGTCAATTTTATCCTTTCCCTGTTTTGTCAGTAAACCTTTACTGATGGTTCTGATAATAGTTTTCAGGTAGATCATGTTCTTTTTAACTTCAAAGGTGCAGGTTGCCACATTATCAATATTTTCCAGCAAAGCGGTTTTGTAGCTTTTGCCATCCACCAGAAGCTGAATACGGTCAACCTGGGAAGAACGGCTTTGCATAACCGGTATCTGGAATTTAAAGAATAGGTTATTGGTGATACCTTTCCAGTAGATCATATCAAAATAGTTAGTAACTTTGTTTCCGGAAAGGCTTTCTTTGCTGGCACCGATAAAGAGGTAATCATTAAATGTTCGAATCCACCAGGTTCGGGAACGTTTCTCAGGTGATTTGCCAGTGAAACAAAATACATTCAATCTACCAGTTGCATCCTGATCCAGCGAAGCGGAAATATCTGGTTTTGCAAAATTATATACATCAGATTCCGTCTTCCAGGCATCTGATAATTTCTCCGAGTCTATACGGACATCGTCCCATCTGTCCTTATTGCGGTATAATAGAATGCTGAGATAATGCGCCAGGGCAGAATTATAAAATTTATTCTCTCCAGGTTTCACTGCTATTTTAGCATCTTTGGAAGTGTTCATATTCTTACTCATA
Organism: uncultured Candidatus Cloacimonadota bacterium; assembly: GCA_964485055.1. Taxonomy (GTDB): domain Bacteria; phylum Cloacimonadota; class Cloacimonadia; order Cloacimonadales; family TCS61; genus Stygibacter. Next base: position 3,203 of record CAZAHZ010000084.1, on the reverse strand, counting down.
TCAGAATATTTGTCCTCCAGTTCTGCCAGTTTATCATTTACACGCCGTACTTCTACAAAAGCTTCGTCCACTTTATCCAGATTAATATAATTCAAAGCCTTAAAGATATTCAAATAAAGATCTTCATAGTCTTCACCACTGTAATCAAGCGTGTTATCATTGAGTATTAGTGATAATGTTGCCTTGGAGATGCTTTTTGTGTACAGCTCCTCTATGGCTTGCTCTGCCTGGGTTAATAGCTGATTACTTAATTCGTAATTGCCATTGTAATGATAAAGCATACCCAGATCAAGATAATACATAACACGGTCTTTCAACTTGTAAACATTTTCTTTGGCATTTATCACTGAAGTAATTGCCCCTTGATAGTTTCCACTATAAACCTTCTGAGTGGTCTCCTCAAAAAAAGTATTATTTGTGGAAACATAGGAGCAACTGATGATCAATAAGCCAATTAAGAGACTAAAAAAAACAATATATTTGGTTTTCATAGGTTAAAATTTTGTATTTTTGCGATAAATTATCTTGTTTTGCGGCAATGTTTCCATCCAGACTTTTTCGTTGGTTTCGATATTTACCAGTTCCAGATCAACCTGGTAGGTGATAACTTCCTTGCCACTGATAGCATCCCGCAATGATTTGATACTTCCCATCAGCATAAAATCTGCTGCTGCTTCATTTGCCAGTGATTTCACAGTCTCATCAGAGGCATATCCCTGCTGATCGTGGCGTTCTTCTCTGATATCTCCTCGCTCATTTTTTGAGGATACAAACTTAGCCTTACCACTATTTGTGATCTCTCGTTCAATATCTTTCATGAATATCCCGGTCTCAATATGTTCACTTGAGAGGTTTTCTATCTTACCCAGAATGATCCGAGGTGCCCTTTCTTCTTCTGCTCTGAAATTTGATAACCAGTTGGATGAAAGCATACTCATGATCATCTGAGCAGAAACGTCGCGACTGTCACTGGCATTCCAGCGACCGGATAGATCAGGTATTTCATCATCACTGATGCGTGATACCTGTGGAGCTGTGGAAGCACAACTTATAATAAAAATGACAATAATTGTCAAAATTGAAAGCCTGAAAAGTCTTTTCATCAATCCTCCTAAAAAAAGGCGGGATTTTTTCAATCCCGCAATATTAAAATATTAACCTTTTCCGATTATAAAACCTTTGTCTATTGCAGTCAGGTTCATGTCATATAATTCAGGAGCTTTAATCTTTAATGGAGCAATAGATTTTAGCATTGTTTCTTTTTTCACCAGTTCGGTTCTGCCGATAATTATTCCGATCGCGACCATATTTGTGACCATAGGATTGCCAATCTCCTTTGCGATTGAGGTCATTGGCGCACTCACCTTTTCAATATCAGTCCGGTCTGTTCCATGAGGGCACATATCTTCATTATAGATTAAAAGTCCACCTGGTTTGAGCATAGGGCAAAATTTATCTATAGATGGCTGATTGAGAGCGACCACAATATCAGGATGAGAGATGATTGGAGAGCCAACCGGTTTATCTGAGATCACAGTGGATACGTTTGCCGTTCCACCCCGCATCTCAGGACCATAAGATGGCAGCCAGGAGACGTTTTTCCCTTCCTGCATTCCGGCTTTAACCATAAATTTGCCAATTGTTAAAGCACCCTGACCTCCAAAACCTGCGCAGATCATTTCTGATTTCATCTTATACCTCCTCCTGACCATGATCACGGAAATTCTGTATTTTGAAAAAGGGCAGCATGTTTGCTCGTGCCCATTCCCGGGATTCCAGCACACTCAAGCCCCAGTTAGTGGGACAGGTTGATATAAATTCTATAAAAGTGAAACCTCGCTCTTCTTTATTATACATCATTGCTTTAGTCACAGCCTTTTTGGCTTTCATAATTTCCGCTGGTGAAAGAAGACTGACACGTTCAATAAAATAAGGTGCTTTGAGTGAGTTTAACAACTCACAGACGCGGATTGGATAACCAATATCATCAACATCTCTTCCGTAGGGTGAAGTGGTGGTTTTCATATTTGGCAGACTTGTGGGAGCCATCTGCCCGCCTGTCATGCCATAAATGGCATTATTTACAAAAAACACGCTGATGTGTTCACCACGGTTAGCTGCGTGAATGATCTCGGCTGTTCCGATAGCTGCCAGATCACCATCTCCCTGATAAGTGAAAACATGCATATCAGGGCGAGCACGTTTCATACCTGTTGCCAGGGCTGGCGCTCTGCCATGAGCTGCTTCCTGCATGTCAAAATTAAAGAATTTATAGGCAAAAACGGAGCAGCCTACTGGTGCGACTCCCATCATGATATTTCGCATGTCCAATTCATCAATAGCTTCTGCGATCAGACGATGGGCTACACCGTGCAGACAGCCGGGACAATACGTGAAATTAAGATTGGTTAATGATTTCGGTCTGGTTGCAATTACCTGCATTATTTTCCTCCTATAAACTCTTTTCGATTTTTGCTTTTATTTCTTCAGGGGTGAAGAGTATTCCGCCTACTTTACCCATGAAATCAACCGGCACTTTACCGTTTACAGCGATTTTTACATCCTGTACCATTTGTCCAAGGTTTAATTCAAAGACAATCACTTTTTTTACCTTAGGACCTACCGCCTTATAAACTGCCTTATAAGGATAGGGCCAGACAGTGATGGGGCGAACTAATCCGACATTGTGCCCGGCTTCATTAAGTTCATCAACGGCAGATTTGCAGATACGCGAAGCTGTGCCAAAAGCTACAATAAGTATCTCATTATCTGCATTAATATTATAATCTTCCCAACGTTGCTCATTACGCGTGATCTCTTCATATTTGGCTCCCAGCTTGAGTACATGTTGCTCCAGGACAACCGGATCAATTTCCAGAGAATTGATTTCATGATGATGATGATTGGGTTCATCTTCATTGGGACAGCAGCACCAATCCAAATGCTGATTATTGAGAGCTTCCAGCTCTTCTGGTGTCTTTGCCGGCTGAAATTCTACAGGCTCCATCATTTGGCCCAGCAATCCATCTGCCAGTATTATTACCGGATTACGATATTTATCTGCCAGATCAAAGGCTAAGGACGCCATATCGGCAAATTCCTGTACTGTGCTCGGAGCTAAAACTGGTGTGTAGTAATCTCCGTTTCCTCCTCCACGCGTCGCTTGAAAATAATCTCCTTGAGCTGGCTGGATATCGCCCAGT